>NZ_JBSHBN010000025.1:0-72859 GCF_053612025.1 Kitasatospora sp. NPDC054768 | reverse complement strand
CGGCGGGCCGCCCGCCGTGCGGGGGCGCGGACCGTTGCGGGGGCCTCCTCGTCCCGACGGGATCGGTGCGGCAGGATGTCCGGCATGACGTCGAGCGATCGTGACGAAACCGCCGGCCCGGTCGGGTCCGGCGCCGCCGCAGGGCCCCTCCCGGCAGCCGTCGCCACGGCCGCGCCACCGGTCAACACCGTGGTCGTCCCGGCCGACGAGGATCCGGTGGCGGCGGCCGGCAGCGAGGTGTTCGGCGGGCCGCCGGGCCGCCGGGCGCTGCTCGGCGTCTCCTGGTGGATCCCGGCGCGCTTCCTGGCGCTCGCGGTGATCGTGGTGTCGGTGCTCGGCATGGTGCAGAAGCTGCCCTGCTACGAGCAGGCCTGGTTCCAGCCGGGCTCGCCGCAGTACATCCACGCCTGCTACAGCGACATCCCGCACCTGTTCTCCGGACGCGGCTTCGCGGCCGGGCTGCACCCGTACGTGGACCGCATCCCGGGCTCCTCGGGGGATCTCCAGTACCTGGAGTACCCGGTGCTGACCGGCCTGTTCATGCAGGTCGCGGCCTGGCTGACGCCCGGCGGCGGCGACCAGCAGAGCCAGGAGCAGTGGTTCTGGGCGATCAACGCCGGACTGCTGATGGCCTGCGCCGTGGTCGCCGCGGTGGCGCTCTCGCGCACCCACCGGCGCCGCCCGTGGGACGCGCTGCTGTTCGCGCTCGCCCCGGTCCTGCTGCTCAACGGCACCGTCAACTGGGACCTGCTCGCGGTCGCCCTGGCCGCCGTGGCGATGGCCTGGTGGGCCGGTGCCCGGCCGGGCTGGGCCGGTGTCTTCATCGGTCTGGCCACCGCGGCCAAGCTCTATCCGCTGCTGCTGATCGGCCCGCTGCTGGTGCTCTGCTGGCGGGCCGGCAAGTGGCGCGAGTTCCGGGTGATGCTGGGCGGCGCGGTCGGCGCCTGGCTGGTGGTCAACCTGCCGATCATGCTGGCCAACTGGCGGGGCTGGTCGACCTTCTACGTGTTCAGCAAGCACCGCGGCGAGGACTACGGCTCGTTCTGGCTGATCCTGATGCAGCGCCGCGGCGCCGGGCTGGCCGACCTCGACGTCTACATCGGCGTGCTGATGGTGCTGGGCTGCCTGGCCATAGCGTGGCTCGGCTTCTCGGCCGCGCGCCGGCCGCGCTTCGCCCAGCTGGCCTTCCTGGTGGTCGCGCTGTTCGTGCTGGTCAACAAGGTGTACTCGCCGCAGTACGCGCTCTGGCTGCTGCCGCTCGCGGTGCTGGCCCGGCCGCGCTGGCGGGACTTCCTGATCTGGCAGGCCTGCGAGGTGCTCTACACCCTGGGCATCTGGTCCCACCTGGGCCTGGTCACCGGCTCCAAGCAGCACGGGATCAGCGAGGGCTGGTACCACTTCGCGATCGGACTGCACCTGCTGGGCACGCTCTACCTGGTCGCCCTGGTGGTCCGCGACGTCCTCCACCCGGACCACGACCCGGTCCGCTGGGACGGCAGCGACGACCCCTCCGGCGGGGTGCTGGACCACGCCCCGGACGTGTCCGTGCTGGGCACCGCCCGTCGGCTGCGCGAGGAGGAGAGCTACGCCGCGTACGCGCCGGCCGGCCCCGGGCAGTGGCTCGACGAGCCCGAACTGCCGGAGCCGGCCGAGAAGCCGTAGCTCAGCGGTCCACCACGCGGTCGAAGTGCGTGGTGGTGTGCCGGACCTGGAGACCGAGCTCCTCGCCGATCGCGGGGGGCTCGGTCTCCCCGTCCAGGAACAGCAGCGAGACCTGCATGTGCGGCGGCTCGGCGAACCACAGCTGCTTGCCGGCCCAGTGGAACGGCGACTTGGTCTTGTTGACCGTCGCCAGGCCGGCCCGGGCGATGCCCTTGGCCCGCGCCCCCATGCTCTGGACGTACTTGGGCGCCTCCAGGCCGATGCCGTGCGCGGTGCCGCCGGCGACCACCAGGATGTGGCCGTCGGAGGGCGCCGGGTGCTGGCGGTAGCCGTAGCGGTCGCCCTTCCGCAGCTGGGTGACGTCCAGGACGGTGGCCCGGACCTCCAGCGCGGCGTGGTCGCCCAGCCAGAGCCGGGTGCCGATCCGGGCCCGGAAGACCGTCTGCGGGTAGCGCTGGGCCAGCTGGTCCAGGCCGGCCGCGCCGAGGTGGCTGACGAACACGGTGTGGACCGGGATGCCGGCCGCCCGGGCGGTGTCCACCCAGTACGCGACCTCCTCGACGGGGTTGGAGCCGTCCGGCCGGTCCATCGGCAGGTGCAGCGCCAGGCCCTCGAAGCTCACGCCCTCCAGCTCGGCGGCGACGGTGCGCAGGTCGTCCGCGCTCACGCCGTGCCGGCGCATGGTGGTCATGCACTCCAGCACCACCCGGGCGCCGTGCAGCGCGCGCAGCGCGTCCACGCCGGCCACCGTCCGGATCACCCGGGCGTGCGGCAGCGGCAGCGCCTCCTCGCCGACCCGGTACGGGGTGAGCACCAGCAGCTCGCCGCCGTACCACTCGGCGGCGTCGGCCGCCTCGTACGCGGTACCGACGGCGAGCACCCCGGTGCCCAGCAGCGTCGCCTCCTCGGCCAGCCGGTGGTTGCCCAGGCCGTAGCCGTTCCCCTTGGCGACCGGCACCAGGCCGGGGAACTCGGCGAGGACGGAGCGCTGGTGGGTGCGCCAGCGTTCGGTGTCGAGGTAGAGCGACAGCGTCATCGGGGCAGCCTCCTCAGCGGCGGGACATGTAGAGGTCGAGGGCCTTGTGCAGCAGCTTGTTGAGCGGGAAGTCCCACTCGCCGAGGTACTCGGCCGCCTGGCCGCCGGTGCCGACCTTGAACTGGATCAGACCGAACAGGTGGTCGTCCTCGTCCAGGGTGTCACTGATGCCGCGCAGGTCGTACACCCCGCCGCCGAGGGCGTAGGAGTCGCGCATCATCCGCCACTGGATGGCGTTGGACGGCTTGACCTCGCGCTTGTGGTTGGCGGAGGCGCCGTAGGAGTACCAGACGTGCTCGCCGACCACGAGCATCGTGGTGGCGGCCAGCGGCTCGCCCTGGTGGTAGGCGATGTAGAGCCGCATGCGGTTCGGGTCCTCGGCCACGAGGGCCTTCCACATCCGCTGGAAGTAGGCCAGCGGGCGCGGGGTGAACTTGTCGCGCTCGGCGGTGACCAGGTAGAGCTGGTGGAAGATCGGCAGGTCGTCGTAGCCGCCCTGGACGACCTCGACGCCGCTCTTCTCGGCCTTCTTGATGTTGCGGCGCCAGAGCTGGTTGAAGTTCTTGTGGATGTCGTCCAGCGAGCGGTTGGCCAGCGGCACCTGGAAGACGTAGCGGGGCTGGACGTCGCCGAAGCCCGCGCCGCCGTCCTCGCCCTGGAGCCAGCCGGCCTTGCGCAGCCGGTCGGCCACCTCGAAGGCGCGGGCCTCGTACCAGTCGGCCTCGACGTCGCGCAGCCGCTTGGCCTGCTTGGCGGCGATGGCCTCCTTGATGGTGGGGGCGTTCCAGCGGCGGATGACGATCGGCGGGCCCATCTTCACCGAGAACGCGCCCTGCGACTTGAGGTGCGCCAGCATCGGGGAGAGCCAGCGGTCGAGGTCGCGGTCGAACCAGTCGATGACCGGGCCCTCGGGCAGGTAGGCGAGGTAGCGCTTGAGCTTGGGCAGCTGGCGGTACAGGACCAGGCCGGCGCCGACGAGCTGGTTGGCCTCGTCGAACCAGCCGATCGACTCGGACCGCCACTCGGCCTTCACGTCACCCCACGACGGCACCTGCATGTGGCTGGCCGAGGCGCGGCTCCTGATGAAGGCGAGGTGCTCCTCGCGGGTGATCGTCCTCAGGCGCAGGCTCATTGCTCGGTGCTCCTCGTCGGTCGGGCTGCGGTGGCCCCAGTTCTCGGGCTGACCCTATCGTCCGGGGCTCGGGCACCCGTCGTGGTGGGCACGACGGCGCCCCCGCCGGGTACCTGTCTCCTCTGCAGATACGCGACGGGGGCGGCGAGGGTTCCGGGCGGGCCCTGTGGGCTCGGTCCCAGTGGCGGCGGCGCGGGGCGGGCGCGGGGGAGGGTCAGCCCCAGAGACCGCCCCGGGCGATGCCGAGGTAGAAGCCGAGCGCGGCGGCGCCGAGCGAGACCATCAGGACGAAGCGCTCGGCGGTGGTGACCGAGACGAACATGCCCCACAGGCCCGTGACGATGCCGAACAGGCCGGTCCACGAGGTCAGCAGGTGCAGGTTGTGGAAGAACGAGGTGGTGAACGCGATCACGCCCAGCAGGGCGGTGACGCCCACCAGGGTGTTCTCGCGGGGGTGCGGGTGGCCGTCGGTGTTCAGCGTGAGGGCGGGCATGCGGTGGACGGACTGGGCCATGGGTCCCACCTCCTGGCGTGGAGACGAACGGGCAGGAATCCCGTTCCGTCCAGATTGCGGTGCTTGGGTCGCTCTCACAACCCCTATGCGTTTTGTTCGGCCGTCCGGGTGCAGGTAGGCTGTGCCGTCTGCACTGGTGTAGTTGTGCCCCCTTTGCGTCCGCTTCCGGGCGACGACCACTTTCGGGTGGAGCAGGGGGCCGACTGTCCGACCCGGCCGCTACGGTGGGCCGGAGTCGTCACTGCTCCGGTGCCGACGCTACGCACAACCCTCCTGCCACGGAGAGACCGTGGCCGCTGAGTCCAAAGGAGGTGGGTTACTCATGCGTCACTACGAGCTGATGGTCATCCTCGACCCCTCGGTCGAGGAGCGCGCTGTCTCCCCCCTGATCGAGAGCTTCCTCGCTGTCGTCCGCAACGCGGGTGGCAAGGTGGAGAAGGTCGACACCTGGGGTCGCCGCCGTCTGGCTTACGAGATCAACAAGCAGTCCGAGGGCATCTACTCGGTCATCGACCTCAAGGCCACGCCTGAGGTCGTCAAGGAGCTCGACCGCCAGCTGGGCCTGAGCGAGTCGGTTCTGCGGACCAAGGTCCTGCGCCCGGACACCCACTGAGCCACCTCTGAGGCCTTCGGGTCTCGGGTAGCTCGCGTCCGCTGTTTCACGTGAAACAGCGGCGAACGGACATCTTCCCGAGAGGTCATCACCACCATGGCAGGCGAGACCGTCATCACCCTCGTCGGCAATCTCGTCGACGACCCCGAGCTGCGCTTCACCCCGTCGGGTGCGGCGGTCGCGAAGTTCCGCATCGCGTCCACCCCCCGCACCTTCGACCGTCAGACGAACGAGTGGAAGGACGGCGAGAGCCTCTTCCTCACGTGCAACGTCTGGCGGCAGCCGGCGGAGAACGTGGCCGAGTCGCTGCAGCGCGGCATGCGCGTCATCGTGCAGGGCCGACTGCGCCAGCGGTCTTACGAGACCAAGGAAGGCGAGAAGCGGACGGTCTTCGAGGTCGAGGTCGACGAGGTCGGTCCGAGCCTGCGTTCGGCGACCGCCAAGGTCACCCGGGCGAACCGGTCCGGCGGCCCCGGTGGCGGCTTCGGCGGCCAGCAGGGCGGCGGCCAGCAGGGCGGCGGCAACTGGGGTGGAAACTCCGGTGGCGGCCAGCAGGGCGGCGGCAACTGGGGTGGAAACTCCGGTGGCGGCCAGTCCGGTCCCTCCGACGACCCCTGGGCCTCCAGCGCCCCGTCCGGTGGAAACCAGGGCGGCGGCTGGGGTGCCCCGTCCGGTGGTAGCGGTTTCTCGGAAGAGCCCCCGTTCTAAGAGCTGACAGATTTCGTGCGGCCCGGCGGCCGGCGTCCCCGGACGCCCGCCGGGCCGTGAACCCCAAATGGAGCACACAATGGCGAAGCCGCCTGCTCGCAAGCCGAAGAAGAAGGTTTGCGTCTTCTGCAAGGACAAGGTCAACTACGTTGACTACAAGGACACGAACCTGCTGCGGAAGTACATCTCCGACCGCGGCAAGATCCGTGCCCGTCGGGTGACCGGCAACTGCACCCAGCACCAGCGTGACGTCGCCACGGCCGTGAAGAACAGCCGTGAGATGGCGCTGCTGCCCTACACCAGCACCGCGCGCTAAGAGAGGGTGACCAAGTAATGAAGATCATCCTCACGCACGAGGTGCCGGGTCTCGGCTCCGCCGGCGAGGTCGTCGAGGTCAAGGACGGCTACGCCCGCAACTACCTGGTCCCGCGTGGCTTCGCCATCCGCTGGACCAAGGGTGGTCAGAAGGACGTCGACGCCATCCGTCGCGCCCGGAAGATCCACGCCATCCAGACCCTTGAGGCCGCCAACGAGGTCAAGGGTCAGCTCGAGGGCGTCCAGGTCAAGCTGGCCGTCCGCTCGGGCGAGGCCGGCCGTCTGTTCGGCTCGGTGACCCAGTCCGACGTCGTCGAGGCCATCAAGGCCGCCGGCGGCCCGGCCGTGGACAAGCGCGCCGTCGCGATCGGCTCGCCGATCAAGACCGTGGGCTCCCACAAGGTCTCGGTCAAGCTGCACTCGGACGTCGTGGCCAACCTCGACGTCGCCGTCGTGGCTGCCTGAGCTCCGTAGCCAAGGCCCGAGGGCCGGACTCCTCCGGGAGTCCGGCCCTCGGTCATTTCCGGACGGGACCCCCGCGGGAGTCCCGTCCGGAGGCGTTTCAGCCGCGCACCGCCCCGGTGACCAGCCACTTGCCGCCGCGGGCGCGCCAGGCCAGGAAGCCGGCCCGCAGCAGCATGAACAGGTTCATCGCCCACCAGAGCCCGGCCAGTCCGGTGCCGGTGGCCGGGACCGCCAGGGCCACCGGGACGAACACCGCCAGGGTCGCGAGCCCCGCCCACGCCAGGTACGGCCCGTCCCCGGCGCCCATCAGCACTCCGTCCAGCACGAAGACCAGGCCGGCCACCGGCTGGGTGAGCGCGAGCAGCAGCAGGGCGGTGCCCAGCTGGGCCCGGACGGCCGGATCGGGCGTGAACAGCGGGACGTACAGCGGGCGGGCGAGCACCACCAGCAGGCCGAGCACCAGCCCGGAGACGATGCCCCACTCGACCATCCGCCGGGTGGCGGCCCGGGCGCCGGGGGCGTCCGAGGCACCCAGGTAGCGGCCGATGATGGCCTGGCCGGCGATCGCGATGGCGTCCAGCGCGAAGGCCAGGAAGTTGAACAGCGTCATGGTGATCTGGTGGGCGGCCACCTGGTCGTCGCCGAGCCGGGCGGCCACCGCGGTGGCGGTCATCAGCACCGCGCGCAGGCTGACCGTCCGGACCAGCAGCGGGCCGCCGGCCCTGGCGCCGGCCCGGATGCCCGCCGTGTCCGGCCGCAGCGAGGCCCCTTCCCGGCGGGCGCCGCGGACCACCACGACCAGGTAGGCGGCGGCCATCCCGGTCTGGGCGAGCACGGTGCCCCAGGCCGACCCGGCCACCCCGAGTCCGGCGCCGTACACCAGGCCGACGTTCAGGCCGATGTTGGCGGCGAAGCCCGCGACGGCCACCACCAGCGGTGTGCGGGTGTCCTGGAGGCCGCGCAGCACACCGGTGGCGGCCAGCACCATGAGCATCGCCGGGATGCCCAGGGAGCTGATCCGCAGGTACGTCACCGCGTGCGGCGCGGCGGTCGCCGAGGCGCCCAGCACGTCGGCCGCCCAGGGGGCCAGCAGCAGGGTGAGGAGCACGACCGGGACGGCCAGGCCCAGGGCGAGCCAGATGCCGTCGATGCCCTGCTGCACGGCGCCCCGGCGGTCTCCGGCGCCGATCCGGCGGGCGACCGCCGCGGTGGTGGCGTAGGCGAGGAAGACGAACACGCCGGTCGCGGTGGAGAGCGCGGCGGAGGCGACGCCCACCCCGGCCAGCTGGGGGGTGCCGAGGTGGCCGACGATCGCCGAGTCGGCCATCAGGAAGAGCGGTTCGGCGACGAGCGCGCCGAAGGCCGGGACGGCCAGGGCGAGGATCTCCCGGTCGTGCCGGCGTCGCGAGGGGGCCGGGGCCGGGGTCGTGGGCGAGGCGGTCATGGGCTCCAGGCTACTCATCCACAGGTAATGGATGTCAGTGCTATGTGACCATTACTCGAAATCTTGAGCGGTGCGGTTCGCCCGCTCTGTGCCCACAGCCGTTCGGAGGTGTGTGAAGAATTTCTCATGCACAGGCCCGGAACGAGGTAATCCCAGGTCAACAGGTTGACGGTGGATCGATGGTCCGGTTATCCACAGGAACGTCCACAGGGGTGTCCACAGCTTTGCGGCAGTTCTCCACAGGAGAGGGCCGGTCATCCACACCCCCTGTGGATAACCGCCTTGGCGCAACGGCGTCCGGCGCCTTAGCGTGGGCCCTCCGCCCGACACTCCCGCCGCACCGGCGTCCGATTTGTCGGAGCCGTGGCGTACAAAGAGGAGCGGATCCGCTCCACCCAGCCACCGGCAAGCCCGCTCCAACTTCGCACCACTCGCTGATCGGGGAACACGCGTGACCGGCCCCCAGTACGACGACCACGACGCCCCGCCGCCGGAGGAGGACTGGCAGACCGCCGAGGACCCCTTCCCGGCCGGCGCCTTCGACGACGCGCCCTTCCCGGACGGCCCGGGGGACCGGCTGCCGGTCTCGCGCGGCCGCGGCGAGGGACGTCAGGGCGGTGGCCGCGACGGCTTCCAGAAGGGCGGCTTCCAGAAGGGCGGCAAGGGCGGCCGGTCGGAGGGCGGCCGGCAGCGCCGGGACGAGGGCGACGGCGACGGCGGGGCGGACGGCTTCGAGCGCGTCCCGCCGCAGGACCTGGCCGCCGAGCAGTCCGTCCTGGGCGGCATGCTGCTCTCCAAGGACGCCATCGCCGACGTGGTCGAGGTGCTCAAGCCGGCCGACTACTACCGGCCCGCGCACGAGATGGTGCACGGCGCGATCCTCGACCTCTACGCCCGCGGCGAGCCGGCCGACCCGATCACCGTGGCCGGCGAGCTGACCAAGCGCGGCGAGCTCCAGCGGGTCGGCGGCGCCTCGTACCTGCACACCCTGGTCAACTCCGTCCCGACCGCGGCCAACGCCGAGTACTACGCCCAGATCGTGCACGAGCGCGCGGTGCTGCGCCGGCTGGTCGAGGCGGGCACCCGGATCGCCGGCATGGGCTACGCGGCCGAGGGCGACGTGGACGAGATCGTCAACGCCGCCCAGGCGGAGATCTACGCCGTCACCGAGCAGCGCACCAGCGAGGACTACGCGCCGCTCGCCGACATCATGGAGGGCGCCCTCGACGAGATCGAGGCGATCGGCTCCCGGCAGGGCCAGATGTCCGGCGTGCCGACCGGCTTCGCCGACTTCGACCAGCTCACCAACGGGCTGCACCCGGGCCAGATGATCGTCATCGCGGCCCGTCCCGCGATGGGCAAGTCCACCCTCGCGCTGGACTTCGCGCGGGCCTGCTCGATCCAGCACAAGCTGCCGAGCGTCATCTTCTCGCTCGAAATGGGCCGCAACGAGATCGCCATGCGCCTGCTCTCCGCCGAGGCGCGGGTGGCGCTGCACCACATGCGCTCCGGGAACATGACGGACGACGACTGGACGCGGGTGGCCCGCCGGATGCCCGACGTCAGCGAGGCACCACTGTTCATCGACGACTCGCCGAACCTGTCGATGATGGAGATCCGGGCCAAGTGCCGTCGGCTGAAGCAGCGCAACGACATCAAACTGGTCGTCATCGACTACCTCCAGCTGATGCAGTCCGGCGGCTCCCGGCGGGCCGAGAACCGTCAGCAGGAGGTCTCGGACATGTCCCGTAACCTCAAGCTGCTGGCCAAGGAGCTGGAAGTCCCGGTCATCGCGCTGTCCCAGCTGAACCGTGGCCCCGAGCAGCGCACCGACAAGCGGCCGATGGTCTCCGACCTCCGCGAGTCCGGCTCGATCGAGCAGGACGCCGACATGGTCATCCTGCTGCACCGCGAGGACGCCTACGAGAAGGAGTCCCCGCGCGCGGGCGAGGCCGACCTGATCGTCGCCAAGCACCGAAACGGTCCGACCGCGACCATCACGGTGGCCTTCCAGGGCCACTACTCGCGCTTCGTCGACATGACCCGGGACTGACCCGGAGCGCGCAGGGGGGCCGGTCAGACGGTGACGGTGGCGCGGAACAGCGTGCTGCCGGTGCCGCGGAGGTGGGTCGGGGTGCCGGTGGCGGGGAGGAAGGCGCACTGGCCGCGGGCCAGGTCCAGGACGGTGCCGTCGGCGGCGGTCAGGCGGGTGGCGCCCTCGGTGCAGAACAGGATCTGCGGGGTGCGGCCGTCGATCCCGCGCTCCGTGCCGTCCAGGACGAAGCGGGAGAGCCGGAACTCGTCGATCGGGACGGGGTAGAGCTCCTCGCCCGGGGTGCCCGGCACCGGGGCCGGTTCCAGCACCTCGGGGGCGCCGGCCTCGAAGACCACGACCTCCAGCAGCTCCGGCACGTCGATGTGCTTCGGGGTGAGGCCGGCCCGCAGCACGTTGTCGGAGTTGGCCTGGAGCTCCACGCAGACGCCGGACAGGTAGGCGTGCGGCACCCCGGCGCCCAGGTAGAGCGCCTGGCCGGCCCGCAACCGGACGTGGTTGAGCAGCATGCCGGCGATCACGCCGCGGTCGTCCGGGAAGTCCTCGGCGATCCGGGCGTACGGGGCGTACTCCCCGTCGGGGTCGGTCAGCGCCAGCACCTCGACGGTCCGCCGGACGGTCTCCCCGTCCAGCGAGAGGGCGGCGGTCAGGGCACCGCGCAGCGCCTCGGACTCGTCCTCCGCGGCCAGCCGCTCGATCACGGGGGCGAGCCCGGGCACCGCGAGTCCGGTCAGCAGCCGGGCCGCCCCGGCGGGCCGGCGGAAGCCGCACAGGCCCTCGAAATCGCCCAGCGCGCAGACCATCTCGGGCTTGTGGTTGGCGTCCCGGTAGTTGCGCTCGGGGGCGTCCAGGGGGATCCCGAGGGCGTTCTCGGCGGCGAAGCCGGCCCGGGCCTGGTCGAGGGTGGGGTGGGCCTGGATGGACAGCGGGATGCCCGCGGCCAGGACCTTGAAGAGGAACGGCAGGGCCGGGCCGAACCTGGCGACGCTCGCGGCGCCCAGTTCGCCCTCGGGGTCGGCGGCGATCAGCTCGTCCAGCCGGCGCGGGCCCTCGCCGCGGTCGGCGCGCGACGGTGCCCCGGGGTGGGCGCCCATCCACAGCTCGGCCTGCGGTTCACCGGTCGGCCGCTGCCCGAGCAGCTCGGGCAGGGCGGTGAGCGACCCCCAGGCGTACGGGCGGACGGTGTTGACGAGCCTGTCCATGCGCGCGGTCCTACTCCTTCGCTGTCTGGGCGGCCCCGGATGTCCCGAGTCCGGATCGCCGGGATGGTCCCGGCGGTGCGGGCGGTCCGGGCACGGGCAAGGGAAACGACCCTAGCCGACCGGTGTCACCCAACGGGAAACGGCGGGCATCGGGTGGGAGTGCCACGGTCGGGCGGGTGGTTCCCGGCGCGGTAGTAGGATGCCAGGACGCAGTAGCCTCCGCCCTGCGCGCAGTTCGCCACCGGGTCCTCCCCGGCGGGTTGCCGGCGGAGCCGCGTTCCAGAGTGCGGGCGCCGGTGTTCCGAGACCCCCGCCATCGGCCGAGAGGTTTGTACGTGACCGTGAACCAGCAGAGTTTTGCTGATCTCGGCAAGGTCCTGGTGATCATCCCGACCTACAACGAGGCGGAGAACGTCGAGCGGATCGTCGGCCGGGTCCGTGCCGCCGTGCCCGAGGCGCACGTGCTGGTCGCCGACGACAACAGCCCCGACGGCACCGGCGAACTGGCCGACAAGCTGGCCGTCGAGGACGAGCACGTCCACGTCATGCACCGCAAGGGCAAGGAGGGCCTGGGCGCCGCCTACCTCGCGGGCTTCCGCTGGGGCATCGACAACGGCTACGACGTCCTGGTCGAGATGGACGCGGACGGCTCGCACCAGCCCGAGGAGCTGGACCGGCTCCTGGGCGCGCTGCGCGGCGCCGACCTGGTGCTGGGCTCGCGCTGGGTGCCGGGCGGCCGGGTGGTGAACTGGCCGAAGTCGCGGCTGCTGCTCTCGCGCGGCGGCTCGACCTACTCGCGGCTGATGCTGGGCGTGCCGATCCGGGACGTCACCGGCGGCTACCGGGCGTTCCGCAAGGAGACCCTGCTGGGCCTGGGCATGGACGAGGTCGCCTCGGCCGGGTACTGCTTCCAGGTCGACCTGGCCTGGCGCACGGTGAAGGCCGGGTTCAAGGTCGCCGAGGTGCCGATCACCTTCGTCGAGCGCGAGCTCGGCGCGTCCAAGATGAGCCGCAGCATCGTGGTCGAGGCGCTGTGGCGGGTGACCACCTGGGGCGTCACCGACCGGCTGGCCCGGCTGCGCGGCGCCCAGCGCTGACCGACCGAACAGCCCTCCCCGTGGCCGAAGGGCCCGTCCGCCGGAACCGGTGGACGGGCCCTTCCGCATGTGATCCACCGGGACCTCGTCGCCGACCCGCTCCCGCACCCGGACGTGCACGGCACCGGCGCCGGATCCGCCCCCGCCGAGGCCCGCGGCGCCGAGCGGGCCGCCGCCTTCGCGCCGCGCGGGCAGGTGATGGCCGAGCCGGAGCGGGCCGCCCGCCGGGCCGGGGGACCGGCCGCCCGGAGCGGGGTGTGACGTGGAGCGGAGGCGCGCCCCGCCGGGCGCGCCTTCCGGGCATTCGGCCGCCGGTGCTCCCATGCTGTAGGGCGCAGGACATCCGACCGCCGACCAGAGGGAGCAGCCCGTGACGACGTCCCCGTCCGAGGAGAGCGCCGGCGCGGAGCGTGCCCAGGCCGGGCCGGACCGCTCCGGCGGGCCCGCCGGGCCGGCCGCGGGCGCCGAGCCGCCGGAGGCCGGACAGCCGGCCCGGCCGCTGGAGGTCGCCGTCTTCACCGGCCCCGAGTCGGCCTTCTTCGCCACCTCCACGCTGATCCTCGGCGAGCGGACCGCGATCCTGGTGGACGCCCAGCTGACCCGCAGCGCCGGGCGCGAGCTGGCCGAGTGGGTCGCCGGCAAGGGCAGACGGCTGCTCGCCGTGGTGGTCACCCACCAGCACCCGGACCACTACTTCGGCGCCGAGGAGGTGCTGCGGCTCTTCCCCGACGCGCAGCTGCTGGCCGCCCCGGCCGTGGTCGAGGGCATCCGGCGCACCGTCGCCGCGAAGGTCGCGCAGTGGAAGCCGGTGTACGGCGACGACATCCCGGACCACCCGCTGATCCCCGCCCCGCTGCTGCCGCAGCCGCTGATGCTGGACCGCCAGGTGATCCCCGTGCTGCTGCTCGGCCAGGCCGACTGCGGGGACTCCACGGTCGTCCACGTGCCGAGCGTCCGCACCGTGATCGCCGGGGACTTCGTCCACAACGGCACCCACGTCTGGACCGCCGACACCACCCCGGCCCAGCGCACCACCTGGGGGCACAACCTCGGCCGGATCGCCGACCTCGGCGCGGACCGGGTGATCGCCGGCCACCGCGCCCCGGGCCAGGGCGACGACGCCGCCCGGGTGCTGGCCTTCACCGGCGAGTACCTCCAGGACTTCGACCGGCTGCTGGCCGAGCACCCGGACGACCCGGAGGCGCTGGTCACGGCGATGAACGAGCGGTACGGGGAGCTGACCCTGCCGTCCATCCTGGAGCTGGGCGCGGCGGCCAACACCGCCCGCGCGGCCGGGGCCGCGCCCGGCGCGGACGCCCAGGACGCCCAGGACGCCCAGGACGCCCAGGACGCGCAGGAGGGGCCGGAGCGGCCGGAGGACGACGGGACCGCGGCGCGGTAGGGCGGATACTGGCCGCATGACGCCGTACGACGTGATCGTTCCGGCGGGCGGGGCCGCCCGGCGCCTCGGCGGCGCCGACAAACCCGGGCTGACGGTGGGCGAGACCACCCTGCTGGACCGGGTCCTCGCCGCCTGCGCGGGCGCCCGTACCGCCGTCGTGGTCGGCCCGGCCCGGCCGACCGTGCTCGGCGGCGTCCACTGGACCAGGGAGCGGCCGCCCGGCGGCGGGCCGGTGGCCGCCGTCGCGGCCGGGCTCGGCCTGGTCACCGCGGACACCGTGCTGCTGCTCGCCGCGGACCTGCCCTTCCTGGACCGGCGGACGGTGGAACGGCTGGTCGCCGCCCTCGACGGGGCCGGCGCGGCCGCGGACGCCGCCGTGCTGGTCGACGCGGGCGGCCGCGACCAGCCGCTCGCCGCCGCCTACCGCACCGGCCCGCTGCGCGCCGCGCTGGCCGCGCTCGGCGATCCGGCCGACCAGCCGCTGCGCCGCCTGGTCGGCGGGCTGGCCCGGCTGCGGGTGGCCGACACCGACAACGTCGCCTACGACTGCGACACCTGGGAGGACCTGGAGCAGGCCCGCGAGCGCGACCGGACGTGACCCCCACCGGCACCGTCACCGGCGTGTGAGCGAAACGACGCGCGCCGCACACGGGGCGAACACCTCGGCGAACCGGCCATCGGGCAGCATGGGCGCATGGAGCGCACGCTGGATGACTGGATCGCCGAGGTCAAGGCCGACCTGGGCATCGACCTGGACGTCGACGTCCGTGGTCTGCTCGACACGGCCCGGGTGGTCGCGCACGGAGTGGCCCGGCCGGCCGCACCGCTGACCGCCTTCCTGATCGGCTACGCGGCCGCCCGGCAGGGCGGCGGGGCGCAGGCCGTCGCCGAGGCGGCCCGGCGGACCGAGGCGCTCGCCGAGCGCTGGGGCGCCGCCGAGCGGCCGGACGAGTCGTGAGCGCGGTCGGACAGTCCACCGTGGCCGCACCGTCCACCGGCCCCGGCGTGCTGAGCTGGCCCCGGGCCCGGGAGACCGCGCGCCGGGCCGGGCTGCGCCCGCTGCCCGGGGTCCGGGCCCCACTGGCCGAGGCGCTCGGCCGCACCCTCGCCGAGCCGCTCTCCGCGCTGACCGACCTGCCGGCCTTCGACACCTCAGCGATGGACGGCTGGGCGGTCGCCGGCCCCGGTCCGTGGCGGGTCGCCGGCCGGGTGCTGGCCGGCCGGGCCGAACCGGCCGAGCTGGCCGACGGCACCGCCGTGGAGATCGCCACCGGCGCCCAACTCCCGCCCGGAGCCACCGCCGTACTGCGCCGTGAGCACGGGCGGACGGACGGCGTGCTGCTGCACGACCGCGGCCCGCAGCCGCTGACCACCGGCCAGGACGTCCGCCCGCGCGGCCAGGAGTGCCGCCGGGGCGAGGAGTTGCTGCCGTCCGGCGTTCCGGTCGGGCCGGCCGTGCTCGGCCTGGCCGCCGCCTGCGGCCACGACCGGCTGTCGGTCCACCGTCGCCCGGAGGTCCAACTGCTCGTCCTGGGCGACGAGTTGCTCACTGCCGGGGTGCCCGGGCCGGGGCTGGTCCGGGACGCGCTCGGGCCGCTGCTGCCGCCCTGGCTGCGGGCGGCCGGCGCCGACCCGGCCGAAGTGGGGTACGTCCGGGACGACTTCGGGCTGCTCCGGGACGCGCTGCGGCACTCCACCGCGGACCTCGTGGTCACCACCGGCGGAACGGCCGCCGGGCCGGTCGACTTCCTGCACCGGGCGCTCGCCGACGTCGGCGCCCGGCTGCTGGTGGACGGCGTCGCCGTCCGGCCGGGCCACCCCATGCTGCTGGCCGAACTCCCCGGCGGACGCCACTTGGTGGGCCTGCCCGGCAACCCGCTGGCCGCCGTCGCCGGGACGGTCACCCTCGCCCTGCCGTTGCTGCACGCCCGCAGCGGACGGACCGTCGGCGCCCCCGTCCTCGCCCCGGCCGCGGCGGCCCTGCCCGGGCACCGGACGGACACCCGGCTCCACCCGGTCCGGCGGACCGCCGAGGGCGTCCTGCCGCTGCCCTTCGACGGACCGGCGATGCTGCGCGGGCTCGCCCGGGCCGAGGCGCTGGCCGTGGTGCCGCCCGGCGGGGCGGCGGCGGGGGAGCCGGTCGAACTCCTGGAGGTGCCGTGAACCGATTCCGACGCAACCTGGCCCCGGGGACGGAGCCGTGGGCGGACGCCGGGATCGTGCTGCCCGCCCGGCGGGCCGATCCCGCCGTCCGGCAGGTCGGCTTCCGGCTACTGCTGGCGCTCGCCGTCCTGGTCGCCACCTCGTTCATCGTCTACCTGGACCGGGCCGGCTACAACGACAACGCCGGGGGCGAGCTCAGCTTCCTGGACGCGGCGTACTACGCCACGGTGACGCTCTCCACCACCGGGTACGGCGACATCACCCCGTTCAGCGACAGCGCCCGGCTCACCAACATCTTCGTGATCACCCCGCTGCGCGTGGTGTTCCTGATCATCCTGGTCGGCACCACCCTGGAGGTGCTCACCGAACGGACCCGCCTGCAATGGCGGTTGAACCGCTGGAGGTCCACCGTGCGCGAGCACACCGTCGTCATCGGCTACGGGACGAAGGGCCGCAGCGCCGTCGACACCCTGCTCGGCCAGGGGGTGAAGAAGGAGGAGATCGTCGTCGTCGACCCGCAGCGCAAGGTGATCGACCACGCCGCCCAGCACGGCCTGGTCGGGGTGGTCGGCGACGCCACCCGCACCGACACCCTGGTGCGCGCCGCGCTGCCCACCGCCGCCCGGGTGGTGGTCGCACCGGAGCGGGACGACACCGCCGTGCTGATCACGCTGACGGCCCGGCAGCTGAACAAGGCCGCCACCGTGGTCGCCGCCGTCCGGGAGGACGAGAACGCGCCGCTGCTGCGGCAGAGCGGGGCCGACGTCGTGGTCACCAGCTCCAGCTCGGCCGGACGGCTGCTCGGGATGTCGATGCTCAGCCCGCACGCCGGGGCGGTGATGGAGGACCTGCTGACGTACGGCAACGGGCTGGACGTGGTGGAGCGCCCGGTCACCCGGGCGGAGGCCGGGCACAGCCCGCGCGAGTGCGCGGACCTGGTGGTCGCGGTGGTCCGGGGCCGACGGGTGCTCAACTACACCGAGCCGGAGGCCGCCGTGCTCCAGCTCACCGACCGGGTGATCGTCATCAAGTCCAGTACGGTCCCGCCGACCGGCTGAGCCGTAGCGCGCAACCGCCCCGGCCCCGCAGTAGGTTCGGGGCATGCATGCGATGACGATTCCCGTACCCGGAGGTCCCGAGGCACTGGTGTGGGCCGAGGTGCCCGACCCGGTGCCCGCCGAGGGCGAGGTCCTGGTCGAAGTGGCGGCCACCGCCGTCAACCGTGCCGACCTGCTCCAGCGGCAGGGCTTCTACAACCCGCCGCCCGGCGCCTCGCCCTACCCGGGGCTGGAGTGCGCCGGGCGGATCGTCGCGCTCGGCCCCGGGGTGTCCGGCTGGGCGGTCGGCGACGAGGTGTGCGCCCTGCTGTCCGGCGGCGGCTACGCGCAACGGGTCGCGGTGCCCACCGGGCAGCTGCTGCCGCTGCCCGCGGGGCTGTCCGTCGAGCAGGCCGCGGCGCTGCCCGAGGTCGCCTGCACGGTGTGGTCCAACGTCTTCCTCACCGCGCACCTGCGGCCCGGCGAGACGGTGCTGCTGCACGGCGGCGCGAGCGGGATCGGCACGATGGCGATCCAGCTGGCCAAGGCGGTCGGCGCGCGGGTCGCGGTCACGGCGGGCAGCCGGGAGAAGCTGGCGCGCTGCGCAGAGCTGGGCGCGGACATCCTGATCGACTACCGCGAGCAGGACTTCGTCGAGGCGCTCCGGGAGGCCACCGGCGGGGCCGGGGCGGACGTGATCCTGGACATCATGGGCGCCAAGTACCTCCAGCGGAACGTGGACGCGCTGGCGGTCAACGGGCGACTGGTGATCATCGGACTCCAGGGCGGGGTGAAGGGCGAGCTCGACCTCAACGCGCTGCTGCGCAAGCGCGGCGCGGTGATCGCCACCAACCTGCGCGGGCGGCCGCTGGCGGAGAAGGCGGCGATCGTCGCGGCGGTGCGGGAGCACGTGTGGCCGCTGGTCGAGTCCGGGGTGGTGCAGCCGGTGGTGGACCGGGTGCTGCCGCTGGCCGACGTGGCCGAGGCGCACCGGGTGCTGGAGCGCGGGGAGCAGGTCGGGAAGGTCGTGCTACGGGCCTGAGAAGGGGGCGGCCCGGCGGCGGGGCGACGGCAGGCAGGGCGTGAAATCGCCCGAAATGCCGTAGCGCCGGGGGCGTGGGAATCTGGTCCGGAGCAGTCCCGCCGCCGATCCCGCCCCCGGGCGCCGTCGGCCGTCGGAAGGACTCCGACCGTGGCCGCATCACCGCACGCATCCCTCGGGCCGCTGCCCGTCGCGCCGCACCACCGTCGTACTTCCCGCCGCTCCCCGGGCCGTGTCCAGCGGCTGGTCGCGGCGGCCGTGCTGGGGCTCGCGCTCCCACTGGCCGCCGCCTCGGCGGCGATGGCACTGCCCTCGTCCGCGGTGCTGTCCCCGCCGGAGGCCGCTCCCTCGCCGGAGGCGGGGGCGAGCGCCGGGCAGGGCGGGGAACCGGACACCTCCGGGCCGGTGGCCGCGCCGCGGCGACGGCCGGTGCCGCACCCGCATCCGAAGCCGAAGCCGGACGGCGACCTCCCGCAGGCCCACCGGCACCACCCGGCCTCGCTGCCCGAGCGCTCCGACGCCGCCGTGGAGCAGGCACCCGAGCAGGCCGTCGAGCAGGCGCCCGAGCAGGCGCCCGAGCAGGCTCCGGAGCAGGCGCCCGAGCAGGCCGTCGAGCAGGCGCCCGAGCAGGCTCCGGAGCAGGCCCCGGAACAGAACCCGGAGCAGGCCCCCGAGCAGGCCGCCGAGCAGGCCCCGGAGCAGGGCGTCGAGGCCGAGCCGCCGAAGACCGACGGAAAGGCGGCGGAGGGCGAGGCTCCCGGCGATGCCGCCGTCCCGGACCCGGCCGCCGTGGACACCGCGGACGCCGCCACTGCCGCCGGACAGCCGGTCGCGGCCGTCGCCGCCGTGCCCGCGATCTTCCCCGTCCACTGGCAGGACGCCTCCACCACCCAGCTGCCGCTGGGCGTCGGCCTGGGGCTGATCGGCTGCGGCCTGGGACTGGTCGGCGTGCGGCTGCGCAAGGGCTGAGGCGCCGGTGCCGCGGCCGGGTGCGGTGGCTCGGGTGCCCGCGGCTCGGGTGCCACGGCTCGGGTGTTGCGGCTCGGGGACCGCGTCCGGGCGGGCGGTTCCGGGGCTCAGGGGCGGAACCGGAGCGTTCCCGGGGGCGGCGCGCCCGGTGCGGGGCCGGGCTTCCGGCGGGCGCGCGGCGGCGGGCCGGTGCGGTCCGGGCCGGGGCACCGTCGGCGGGCGGGCGGCGGCCGGGGAGCGGGAACTGAGTATCCGTACGGATTCCCGTGCGGCGGCCGGGGGCGTACCTTCGTCACGGGTGGCGCAGGACGGCGGGACGACCGGGGGCTTCCGCCCGACCAACCCCAGTGAGAGAGAATGTTGTTCATGACGAATCCGATGAACGAGCGCCCGTCGCAGGAGCCCTTCCGGGCCGCCGGCGGGCAGTCGCAGGACGGCCAGAAGGTGCTGATCGTCGGACCGGACGGGCTGCCCGTGGGCCAGGGGTTCGCCGGCACGGTCGGGGACGGGGACGACGAGGGCGACGTGCCGCGTGAGCTCCCGGTGACCGAGATGGTCGAGCAGCCCGCCAAGGTCATGCGCATCGGCAGCATGATCAAGCAGCTGCTGGAGGAGGTCCGGGCGGCGCCCCTCGACGAGGCGAGCCGGGCCCGGTTGAAGGACATCCACGCGAGCTCGATCAAGGAGCTCGAACTGGGACTGGCCCCGGAGCTGGTCGCCGAGCTGGAACGGCTGTCGCTGCCGTTCACCGACGACACCATCCCGACCGAGGCCGAGCTGCGGATCGCCCAGGCCCAGCTGGTCGGCTGGCTGGAGGGCCTCTTCCACGGCATCCAGACGGCCCTGTTCGCGCAGCAGATGGCGGCGCGGGCCCAGCTGGAGCAGATGCGGCGGGCACTGCCGCCCGGTCTGAACAGCGGCGAGTCGGACGAGGACGAGCCGGGCCCGGGCCGCGGCATCCGCTCCGGTCCCTACCTGTAGCCGCACCCGGCGGGTACCCGCCGGTACCCGCCGGCGGGTGCGGCCGGTCCGCCCGGACCGCCGCCGGGCCGGACGTACCACGACGGTCCGCCCCGGCCCCGCCCACCGGGACCGGGGGCCGGCGGCCCGGGACCGCTCCCCGGCCCTGGGCCGATCACCGTCGGCGCGAGCCGATACCCTGACCCCTGTCGCCGGCCGGTGGAACCGCCGCGACAGGGGCCCGCCGGGCCAGCGGGCCGGGCCCACCACGCACGGACGAGACCGAACGTCAGGCTGCGGCGAGCACGCCCGCGCCGAGGGGGAGCAGAGGACCATGAGCGAGCACGGCAACGCGGCGGTCGAGGGCTTCTCGCTGGGCAACGGCCGCTATGTGCTGCAGCGGCTGCTGGGCGAGGGCGGCATGGCCTCCGTGCACCTCGCCCACGACCGCGTGCTGGACCGGCAGGTCGCGCTGAAGAGCATGCACAGCGAGCTGGGCCGGGACGACTCGTTCAAGGAGCGGTTCCGCCGCGAGGCCCAGGCCGTGGCCCGGCTGGAGCACCCCAACATCGTCACGGTGTACGACAGCGGCGAGGACGTCGCCGCGGACGGCTCCAGCACGCCGTACATCGTCATGCAGCTGATCGACGGCAAGGGTCTGCGCGAGGCGATCAACGAGGCGATCGGCCAGTACGGCGCGATGCCGGCCGAGGAGGCCCTGAAGGTCACCATCGGCGTGCTGAACGCGCTGGAGGCCTCGCACGACATGGGCCTGGTGCACCGCGACATCAAGCCCGGCAACGTCATGTTCGACCGCAAGGGCAACGTCAAGGTCATGGACTTCGGCATCGCCCGTGCGCTGGAATCCGGCGTCACGTCGATGACCCAGACCGGCATGGTGGTCGGCACCCCGCAGTACCTCTCGCCCGAGCAGGCGCTCGGCAAGCCGGTGGACGCCCGCTCCGACCTGTACTCGGTCGGCGTGATGCTCTTCGAGATGATCACCGGGCAGCTGGTCTTCGACGGCGACTCGGCGTTCTCGATCGCCTACAAGCACGTCCAGGAGGAGCCGCCGGCCCCCTCCACCCTCAACCGCTCGGTCACCCCCGAGGTGGACGCCTTCGTCGCCCAGGCGCTGCGCAAGGACCCGGCGCACCGGTTCCAGAGCGCGGCGGCGATGCGGGACGAGGCGGAGCGGCTGATCGAGGCCGCCAAGGGCGGCGGCAACGGGCAGTGGCTGCAGGCCAGCACCCCGCTGGTGATCAACGAGGGTCCGCGCTCGGTGCACGCCGCCCCGCAGGCCCCGCAGGCGCCGCACAACCCGCAGACGCCTCAGCCGCAGTACCTCCAGCAGGGCGGGCCGCAGCAGTACCGGACCCCGCCGCCGGCGTACCCGACGCCGCAGCCGCAGACCCCGCACCCCTTCCCGCAGCAGTACCAGACCCCGCCGCCCGCCTTCCAGCCCCCGCGTCCGCAGGCCCCGCACACCCCGCACCCGCAGTTCCTGCAGCAGGGGGCGCCGCAGGCGCACACCCCGCCGCCGCAGCCGATGCCGCCGTACCAGCAGCCCAAGGCGCCCACCGGCGGCGGCTGCTCGACGGCCGTGGTCGTGATCGGGATCATCGTCGGCGTGCTGGTGCTCGCGGGCATCATCATCGCCATCGTGGTCAACAAGGCGGACGTGAAGACCGGCGGCAAGTACAGCCACGGGGAGCGTCCCGCCAACGTGCTGGTCGTCGACCTCCCCGCCGACCGGAATGGCCTGCTCTGACGGATTCCGGCCGGTTCGGGGGTGCCGCGTCCGTCCGCCGGAAGCGGTAGCGTTCGGGGATACGTAAGCGACAGGGCAGCGCGATCCGAGCGAACGCCCGGGGCGAGGAGCGATGGCACAGACGCAGCAGCCGGACGACGACGCGGGTGTCCGAGCGGTCGGCCGGACCGGCGGGACCCCGAGGATTCCCGAGCCCGGCAGCGAGGCCCAGACCTCGGCGCTGCCGCCGTTCGGCGGTCCGCAGACCCCGGGCCGCGGCACCGCCGTGCCGCTGAGCACCGTCGGCGACGGCCGCTACCGGCTGACCTACCGGCTCGGCCGTGGCGGCATGGCCGAGGTGTTCGCCGCCGAGGACGTGCGGCTCGGCCGCACCGTCGCGGTCAAGCTGCTGCGCGGCGAGCTGGCCCAGGACGACGTCGCCCGGCTGCGCTTCACCCGCGAGGCACACGCCGTCGCCGCGCTCAACCACCACTCGATCGTCGCGGTCTACGACACCGGCGAGGAGTACGTCGGGGACGAGTCCACGCCGTACATCGTGATGGAGCTGGTCGAGGGCCGCACCGTCCGCGAGCTGCTGGCGGACGAGGAGGCGCCGCCGGTCGACCAGGCGCTGATCATCATCGCCGGGGTGCTGGAGGCGCTCGCCTACAGCCACCGCAACGGCATCGTCCACCGTGACATCAAGCCCGCCAACGTGAGCATCACCAACGTCGGCGCGGTCAAGGTGATGGACTTCGGCATCGCCCGGGCGCTCACCGGCGGGGCGACCACGATGACCCAGACCGGCATGGTCATGGGCACCCCGCAGTACCTCTCGCCCGAGCAGGCGCTCGGCAAGCCGGTCGACCACCGCTCGGACCTGTACGCGGCCGGCTGCATGCTCTACGAACTGCTCACGCTGCGCCCGCCGTTCACCGGTGACACCCCGCTGTCGGTGGTCTACCAGCACGTCCAGGACCCGCCGCTGCCGCCCTCGCAGGCCAACGGCCGGGTGCCGACCGGGCTCGACCCGCTGGTGCTGCGCTCGCTCGCCAAGAACCCGGACGACCGCTTCCAGGACGCCGACGAGTTCCGCGCCCACGTGCAGCACGCGCTGCGCGAGATGCACGGCGCGGGCGGGGCCGGCTGGGTCGGCGCGACCGCGGGCGACACCGGCGCGACCCAGGTGCTCCGGCCGGACCAGGCCGCGGCCACCGCGGCCTTCGGCGCGGTGCGCCCGGGCGACCAGACCTCCGTGCTGCCGTACCCGACGGGCGGCCCGCACACCCCCTCGTCGCCCTACCCGGCGGCCGGCGGCCCGTACGGCGACGGCCCTGGCGAGGAGGACGGCGGCGGCCGGCGGCGCGGGCCGTGGGCCTGGGTGGCCGGTGCGATCGCCGTGCTGGTCGCGGCCAGCGCGGGCATCGCCTTCGCGCTCAGCGGCAACGACACGGTCGACCCCACGGTGTCCCCGACGCAGCCCCCGGCGGTCACCAGCAGCGACACGCCCGTGCCGGTCCAGAGCGGTCTGACGCCCCCGCCCGCCTCGGGCTCCGGCAGCAAGAAGCCGCAGCAGCCGACCGACCCCAACACCGCCGGGAACACCACCGGGAACAGCGGCAACAACATGTCGCCGTCGCCGGGTTGGGGCAAGCACAACACGCCGACCCCGACACCGACCGGGAGCGCGAGCCACACGCAGACGTCCGCGTCGACGGCGTCCTCGACCGGTGGCTCGACGCCGGGCGGGGGCGGCAACACGCCGCCGCCGAACCCGCTGCCGACCAAGACGATCCCGCCGGTGACGCCGCCGGCCTCGCTGCCCGCGCAGCCCGGGACCGGCTGACCGGCCGACCGGCTGACCCGCCTCGGCCGGTCCTGCCGACCTCGCGGGTCGGCCGGACCGGCCGGTGGACGCGGTCAGTTGGCGAAGGCGTCCAGGACCTGTTCGTACTCCTGGCACCACCACGCCAGCTGCCCCGCGGAGGCGGGGTAGAGCGGGTCGGCCCGGTGGTCGGCCCGCTGGTAGCGCCACTGCAGCATCCAGAAGTCGTTCAGCCGCTCCCACCAGACCCGGTGGACGGCGGCGGCCAGGTGCTCGGCGGTGGCGGCGCCGGAGGCCCGGTAGGCCTGTGAGTAGCGGCGGACCCGGACCAGGTCGAGGACGCCGGACGAGCGGTCGTTGAAGAGCAGCGTGGCGGCCCGGACCGCCTCCTCGGCGCGTGGCTGCGGGCCGAGCTTGTCCCAGTCCAGGACGGCCGTCACCCGGCCGCCCCGCGGGCCGTCGTCGTACAGCAGGTTGAGGCCGTGGAAGTCGCCGTGGGTCCAGCCGGTGGGGGGCGCGGCCGCCGGGGCGGGGCGGCGGTGGGCGTGCTCGGCGAGCAGTTCCAGCCGTTCCGTGAGCCGTTCCACCACCAGGGCGTCCAGCTCCCCGGCGGGGTGCTGCTCGCGGGCGCGTCGTCGCAGGTCGTGGGCGAGGGCGGCGCTGTCGACGGCGTCGGCGCTCCGGTATCCGGCGGGTTGTTCGAGGGGGGCGCAGACATCGTCGAGTGCGCCGTGCAGTCGGCCGAGCAGCGTGCCGAGCGCGTCGCACTGCGACGGTTCGAGCTCGCCGCCGTGCCGGTGCCGGCCCTCGACCCAGGGGAACAGCGCGAACAGCCGGCCGCCCCACGAGGCCACCGTGCCGGACCGTTCGGCGCAGGCCAGCGGGGGCGCGACGGGCAGTCCGAGGGCGTTCAGCGCGGCCATCGCGCGGTGGTGGGCGACGATCTTCGGGCGGCTGGCGGTGGCGGAGTCGACGTAGCACTTCAGGAAGTACGGACCGGCCTCGGTGGTGACCAGGTACCCCCGGTTCAGCAGGCCCTCGGCGACCGGTTCGGCGGTCAGCAGCCGTCCTGTCCGGTAGCGGGCCAGTACCTCGGCGAGCGCGCCCAGCGGGACGGGTGGGCTGAGGGTCCCCATCGGCGGTGCGGAGAGGTCGGGGCGGGCCGGGGCGCAGGCGAGGGTCTGGCTGAAAGTCACGTGCAGAGGTTATGGCCCCCTTGCGGGGGCCCTTGACAAGCCGTCAGTTCTGTGCAGTCGTGCGGTCAGTACTGGTGGTCGGCCTGGTGCCGTGCCACGAAGGCGGCCGCCTGGGTGCGCCGCTCCATGCCCATCTTGGCGAGCAGACTCGAGACGTAGTTCTTCACCGTCTTCTCGGCCAGGTGCAACTCGTTGCCGATCTGACGATTTGTCATACCTTCGCCGATCAAATCCAGGATCCGCCGCTCCTGCTTGGTGAGCTGGGCGAGCCGCTCGTCCTCCTTCTCCCCGCCGTCGCGCAGCCGGGCGAGCACCCTGCTGGTGGCGATCGGGTCGAGCAGCGAGCGGCCGGCCGCGACGTCCCGGACGGCGGTGATCAGGTCGGTGCCGCGGATCGCCTTCAGCACGTAGCCGGAGGCGCCGGCCATGATCGAGTCGAACAGCGCCTCGTCGTCCGAGAACGAGGTCAGCATCAGGCACTTGATCTCCGGCAGCCTGGACCGGATCTCGCGGCAGACCTCGACCCCGTTGCCGTCCGGCAGCCGGACGTCGAGCACCGCCACGTCCGGGTGGACCGCCGGGATCCGGGTGAGCGCCTCGGCGGCCGTGCCGGCCTCGCCGACCACCTCGATGTCGTCCTCGACCGAGAGCAGATCGTGCACGCCCCGCCGGACGACCTCGTGATCGTCGAGCAGGAATACCCTGATTTGTCCGTTATCAGTCACGTCCAAAGCCTCCCATACCACCGTACGAAAGACCTATCACCCGTACCCCGGTCACGACGTGATCCGGCCAGAGCCGTCCGAAACCGATACCGAGAACCCCCTTACGCACGGGCTTCCGCCCGGATAACGTGCGCTGGTGTCCTGAAGGCGCTCGAATTGAGAGCTGCGTCACGCCGACCGTCACCCCCACCCTTCCGACGGCGAGCCGATCGCGGCACCCTCGGGGTTGTAGGCCCTGAACAAGTAGGACGTCCTAGCGCAAGCGCGTCGAGGGCGGACGCTGGGTAACGTTCTCGTGAGGGACGCCGTCGGAACAGGATCACCACCTGCCCCGCAGTGGGAGCGCACACCCACGCGCGCCCCGCGAGGCGGTGACCGGACCGGTCACCGGCGACCCCGGGCGGCCGGACAGACCGAGGAGTGAACGTGACCGTCAAAAGCACGGCGAGGGCTCGCAAGAAGGCGGCCCCCGGCGTCCCTGACACCCTCCGCGCCAAGGGCAAGGACGCCCAGCCGGAGCTCGTCCAGCTGCTCACGCCGGAAGGCGAGCGGGTCGAGCACCCCGACTACCCCCTCACCACCACTCCCGAGGAGCTGCTCGCCCTCTACCGCGACCTGGTGCTGGTGCGCCGGTTCGACGGCGAGGCCACCGCGCTCCAGCGCCAGGGCGAGCTGGGCCTGTGGGCCTCGCTGCTCGGCCAGGAGGCCGCCCAGGTCGGCTCCGGCCGCGCCATGCGCCCCGGCGACTACGCCTTCCCCACGTACCGCGAGCACGGCGTCGCCTGGTGCCGCGACGTCGACCCGCTGAACCTGCTCGGCATGTTCCGCGGCGTGAACCACGGCGGCTGGGACCCGAACGAGAAGAACTTCCACCTGTACACCATCGTGATCGGCGCGCAGGCCCTGCACGCCACCGGCTACGCGATGGGCATCACCAAGGACGGCGCCGACGACGCGGTGATCGCGTACTTCGGCGACGGCGCCTCCAGCCAGGGCGACGTCAACGAGGCCTTCACCTTCGCCTCGGTCTACAACGCGCCCGTGGTCTTCTTCTGCCAGAACAACCAGTGGGCGATCTCCGAGCCCACCACCACCCAGACCAAGATCCCGCTGTACCGCCGCGCCTCCGGCTTCGGCTTCCCCGGCGTCCGGGTCGACGGCAACGACGTGCTGGCCTGCCTGGCGGTCACCCGCTGGGCGCTCGACCACGCCCGCAGCGGCAACGGCCCGGTGCTGATCGAGGCGTTCACCTACCGGATGGGTGCCCACACCACGTCCGACGACCCCACCCGCTACCGGCACGCCGAGGAGACCGAGGCCTGGAAGGCCAAGGACCCGATCAGCCGGCTCCGCGCCCTCCTGGAGAAGGAGGGCCTGGCCGACGAGGCGTTCTTCGCCGCCGTCGACGCCGAGAGCGAGCAGCTGGGGCTGCGGGTGCGCGAGGGCGTGCGCGGCATGCCGGACCCGGACCCGACCCTGATCTTCGACCACGTGTACAGCGAGCCGCACACGCTGGTCGATGAGGAACGGGCCGAGTACGCCGAGTACGCGGCCTCCTTCGAGGCGGGGGAGAACCACTGATGGCCGGTCAGCTGAGCATCGCCAAGGCGCTGAACGGAGCGCTGCGCAAGTCGCTGGAGAACGACCCGAAGACCGTCCTGATGGGCGAGGACATCGGCAAGCTCGGCGGCGTCTTCCGGATCACCGACGGCCTCCAGAAGGACTTCGGCGAGGACCGGGTGATCGACACCCCGCTCGCCGAGTCCGGCATCATGGGCACCGCGATCGGTCTGGCGCTGCGCGGCTACCGTCCCGTCGTGGAGATCCAGTTCGACGGCTTCGTCTACCCGGCCTTCGACCAGATCGTCTCCCAGCTGGCCAAGATGCACGCCCGTGCGCTGGGCCACGTCAAGCTGCCGGTCACCGTGCGCATCCCCTACGCGGGTGGCATCGGCGCGGTCGAGCACCACAGCGAGTCGCACGAGGCCTACTTCGCGCACACCGCCGGTCTGCGCGTGGTCACCCCGGCCAGCGCGCACGACGCGCACTGGATGCTGCGGCAGTCGATCGAGTCCGACGACCCGGTCATCTTCCTGGAGCCCAAGCGCCGTTACTGGGACAAGGGCGAGGTCGGCGACGCCGCGGACCTGGGCCTGCACGACGCCCGGATCGTCCGGCCCGGCACCGACGCGACGCTGATCGCGTACGGCCCGATGGTCAAGGTCTGCCTGGAGGCCGCCGCGGCCGCCGAGGAGGACGGCCGCCGGCTGGAGGTCGTCGACCTGCGCTCGCTCTCCCCGGTGGACTTCGCCGCCCTGGAGGAGTCGGTCAAGCGCACCGGTCGGGCCGTCGTGGTGCACGAGGCACCGGTCTTCCTGGGCATGGGCGCCGAGCTGGCCGCCCGGCTGACCGAGAAGTGCTTCTACCACCTGGAGGCACCGGTCCTGCGGGTCGGCGGCTACCACGCGCCGTACCCGCCGTCCCGGGTCGAGGAGGCCTTCCTGCCCGACCTGGACCGCGTGCTCGACGCCGTCGACCGCGCGCTCGCGTACTGAACCGGGGAGCGAAGATGACCACCGAAGTTCGCTCGCTCCGCGAGTTCAAGATGCCCGACGTGGGCGAGGGCCTCACCGAGGCCGAGATCCTCAGCTGGTACGTCAAGCCCGGTGACACCGTCACCGACGGGCAGGTCGTCTGCGAGGTGGAGACCGCCAAGGCGGCCGTGGAGCTGCCCATCCCGTTCAACGGGGTGGTCGAGAAGCTGCACTTCCCCGAGGGCGCGACGGTCGACGTCGGCACCGTGATCATCTCGATCGCGGTCGCCGGGGAGGCGGGGGCCGCGGCTCCGGCCGCCCCCGCCGCGGCTCCGGCTCCGGCTCCGGCCGAGGAGGCCGAGCCCGAGCGGCGCGAGGTGCTGGTCGGGTACGGCCCGCGCACCGGCACCGCCCAGCGCCGGGCGCGGCGGACGACCACCACCAGGGTCGCCGCGACCACGCCGGCTCCGGCGGCCGCTCCGGCCCCGGTCGCCGCCCCGGCTCCCGCGGCGCCCGCGCCGGTCGCCGAAGTGCCCGGCGGGGAGCGGCCGTTGGCCAAGCCGCCGGTGCGCAAGCTGGCCAAGGACCTCGGCGTCGACCTGCGCGCGGTCACCCCGACCGGCCGGGACGGCGTGATCACCCGCGAGGACGTGCACGCCCACGCCGCCGCTCAGGCCGCTCCGGCGGCTCCGGCCGCCGCGGTGGCGGAGGTGGCCGGAACGGCCGTGGCCGAGCCGACCGCGCCGCAGGTGCTGGTGCCCGCCGCGGGCGACGTCCGGGTGCCGATCAAGGGCGTCCGCAAGGCGACCGCGCAGGCGATGGTGGCCTCGGCCTTCACCGCCCCGCACGTCACCGAGTTCGTGCAGGTCGACGTGACCCGCACGATGAAGTTCGTCCGCCGGCTCAAGGAGAGCGGGGAGCTGGGCCGGGACGTCCGGGTCAGCCCGCTGCTGATCGTCGCGAAGGCGCTGCTCACCGCGATCAAGCGGCACCCCGGGATCAACGCGCAGTGGGACGAGGCGGCCCAGGAGATCGTCCTCAAGGGCCAGGTGAACCTGGGCATCGCCGCGGCCACCCCGCGCGGCCTGATCGTCCCGAACATCAAGGACGCCGGGTCCAGGACCCTCGCCGGGCTGGCCGCTTCGCTCGGCGAGCTGGTCGAGACCGCCCGTCAGGGCAAGACCTCGCCGGCCGACATGCAGGGCGGGACGGTCACCATCACCAACGTCGGCGTCTTCGGCGTCGACACCGGCACCCCGATCCTCAACCCGGGCGAGGCCGCCATCCTGGCCTTCGGGGCGGTCCGGGAACTGCCGTGGGTGCACAAGGGCAAGGTGGTCCCGCGTCAGGTGACCACGCTGGCGCTCTCCTTCGACCACCGCCTGGTGGACGGGGAGCTGGGCTCCAAGGTGCTGGCCGACGTGGCCGGGCTGCTGGAGCGCCCGAAGCGCCTGATCACCTGGGGCTGACGGAACCGACGGGACCGAAGGAACCGGCGGGACCGAAGAAACCGACGAAGGGGCCCTCCTCCGCACCGCCGTGCGGGGGAGGGCCCCTTCGGTGTACCGCCCGTCGACTAGCGCTGGGGACGGAGTCGACGGACGGCGACCAGGACACCCGCTCCGAGGGCGAGGAAGAGGGCGGAGCCGAGGGCGAGGAAGGTGTTGGCGGAGGAGGAGCCGGTCCGGGCCAGCTCGGGGGTGCCCGCGGGGGCGGTGGTGGCCGGGGCCGACGCCTTCGGGGCCTGGGTGGCGGGGGCGGCCGGAGCGGTGTCCCCGGTCCGGTCGACGGCGGGCTCGGCGGGCTCGGCGGCCTTGGTGGGCGCGGGCTTGGGCTTGGCCGGGGTGGTCGGCTTGGCAGTGGTGGTCGGCTTGGCAGTGGCGGTGCCCTGGGGGTGGGTCACCTTGACCGTCTTGAAGTCCGAGCTGCCGGGGCCCTGGGAGCCGGCCATCTCCGCCGAGGCGAACAGGTTGATCGTGGTCACGCCGGCGGGGGTGGCGGCGGCCAGCGAGTAGCGGAACTTGAAGGTGTCGGAGCTGTTGGCGGCCATGCGCTGGCGCTGGGAGCCGGTGACCTCGACGGAGCGCATGCAGCCGTCCTGCAGCTGGAGGTTCTTCCAGGCGCCGGTGTAGTCCAGGTACTGGATCCTGACGTCCTTGAGGCGGGCCGCGGCGCCCGGGCCCGGGGTGACGAGGCCGAGGAAGGGCTCCATGCCGTGGGCGTCCTCGGCGGCCTTGTTGGTGACCTTGAGGGAGACCTCGTTCCAGCTGCCGTCCGCGACCACCGAGGACTTGGCCGAGGTGATGGCGGTGTCGGGGGAGAGCCCGGGAACGTTGGTCGGGGCCTCGTACGCGCCGCCGAGCCGGTGGTCGCCGCAGGCCCAGGCGGTGTCGGTGGCGAGGAACTGGACGCCGCCGGCGAGGACGACGGTGGCGGCGACGGTGGCGATGCGGCGGCGGCCGGAGAGCGCGCGGTCGTTCTTCGCAAAACGGGTGATAACGGGCATGCGCATGACGTGAGTCCCCAGGGTCGACGTGCTGATGGTGTGAGTGGGTGAAGACGACCGGCTCCGCTCCTCGTGAGCGGAAGCGCCCCCCGGCTCCGCCGGTCTCGCTCTCCGTGCCTTCATCCGTATAGACGCGCATCCCCGCGGGGGGTTGCAGACGGGTTCCGAAATTTTTTCGGGCTTCTCCGGCGGGTCCCAACGACGGCCCGAGGAATGGTTGGTATGACCTGGATGATCCGAAATGTGCGGATCGTTCGGCCAGGTCGGTGACTTTTTCGCGGCCGGATAGGGGAGTCCCGGCCGCCCGGGTACGTCTCCGCTCCATCACCCGGGCGACACCGGGTGACCGGCTCCCGGAGGACGCACCCGCATGCCGCCTGGCAACCCTGGCCGTCTCGTCCGGAGTCTGGCCGCACTCGTGCTGGTGTCCGCCGCCGCCCTCCCGGCCGCCCTGGAACTGACCGGCCCCCCGCCGTTCGGAGTGATCGGTCCGGGGGCCCCGGCCGACCGCGCGGTGCCGCCGCACACGGCCCTCCAGGCCGACCAGCGGATATCCGCGGCCGCCCCGACGGTCGACATACGCCGCACCGGGGACCCGGCCAACCGGATCACCCTGGTGCTGCTCGGCGACGGCTACACGGCCGACGAGCAGGAGCTCTTCCGGCAGCAGGCCGACAAGGCCTGGCACGCGTTGATGGACATCGAGCCCTTCCGCACCTACCAGGGCTTCTTCAACATCAGGCGGGTCGAGGTGGTCTCCCCGGTCTCCGGGATCGCCGAGTCCGAGAGCCGCGGCCGCAGGACCGCCACCCCGCTCGGCATGCACTTCTGGTGCGAGGGCACCGCCCGGCTGCTCTGCGCCGACGAGTCCGCCACCGCTCGCTACGCGGGCAACGGCGCCGGGCCGCAGTACCTGATAGCGCTGGCCAACTCCACCGAGTACGGCGGCGCCGGCGGCACCGGGGTGACCACCCTGGCGGGCGGCAGCCCGGACGCCGGGCGGATCATCCAGCACGAGATCGGGCACACCGTGGGGGACCTCGGAGACGAGTACGACAGCGCCCCGGACGACGCCGACTACCCGAACCTCGCCACCCTCAACGCCGACGACATGCGCAGGAAGCAGACCAAGTGGTGGCGCTGGCTGGGCGCCGAGTCCCCGGACGGGGCCGGCGTGATCGGGGCGTACCGCAGCGCCAACGGCCTCTACCGGCCCACCCCGGACTCGGTGATGCGCACCCTGGGCAGCGCGTACAACCTCCCCTCGCGCGAGGCGATCATCGAGGAGCTGTACCGCAGGGTCCGGCCGACCGACACCCCGGTGCCGACTCCCGGCGAGGTGTCCGGGCGGCCCCGGCTCGACGTCCGGCCGCTGCCGCTGACCGGCCCGCGGCAGCTGAAGGTGGAATGGAAGGTGGACGGCGTCCCGGTGGCCCCGCAGTCCGCCGACGGCTCCTGGCTGGACACCGCCCGGCTGGAGCTGGCCCCGGGCCGGACGGCCACCGTGACGGCGACCGTCCGGGACACCACCGACTGGGTGCGGGACGAGGCCTTCCGGGAGCGCTCCATGACCCGCTCGGTGTCCTGGACGCTGACCGGCTGACCGGCTGACCGGCTGACCGGCTGACCGGCTGACCGGCTGACCGGCTGACCGGCTGAGGCCCGGTCACGCGCCCCCGGGTCAGAGCATCCCATCATGGGATGACTAATCTGGTCGGACTATGACCGTGGAGCCCGCTCGCCCAGCCCCGTCCCCGTCCGTCCCCGCTCCCCGGCTCATCGCCGACCCCCCGGCCGCGTCCGTACCCGCGCCCGTGTCCGTTTCCGCGCCGGTGTCCGTGCGCGCGTCCGCGCCGCCCGGCGGCCGGGCGGCCTGGCTCGCCTGGTCCATCGGGGTCAGTGTCTACATCCTGGCCGTCATCCACCGCACCAGCCTCGGGGTGGCCGGACTGGACGCCGCCGACCGCTTCGGCATCGGCGCCTCGGCGCTCTCCACCTTCTCGATCCTCCAGGTGCTGGTCTACGCGGCCATGCAGATCCCGGTCGGCCTGCTGGTCGACCGGTACGGGCCGCGCCGGGTGCTGCTGTCCGGCGTCGTGCTGCTGAGCGCCGGCCAGCTGGCCTTCGCGTTCAGCTCCGACTTCGGCCCCGCGCTGGCCTCCCGCGCGGTGCTCGGCTGCGGCGACGCGATGACCTTCATCAGCGTGCTGCGGATCGCCGCCCGGTGGTTCCCGGCGGCCCGGAACCCGTTCGTGGCCCAGCTGACCGGCCTGGCCGGGATGGGCGGCAACCTGGTCACCACCGTGGTGCTCGCCAGGGCGCTGCACAGCGAGGGCTGGACGCCCACCTTCACCGCGATCGCGCTGCTGGGCGCGGTGGTGTTCGCGCCGGTCGCGTTCCTCCTGCGGGACGCGCCCCACCAGGAGGCCGTCGTCCGGCCCGGGGCGGCCGCGGCGCGGCCGAAGGTCGGCCGGCAGGTCCTCGCCTGCTGGCGGGAGCCGGGCACCCGGCTCGGGCTCTGGATCCACTTCACCACCCAGTTCCCCGGCAACGCCTTCGGCCTGCTCTGGGGCCTGCCCTACCTGGTGCAGGCCCAGGGGATGTCCCGGGCCGGGGCCGGCGGGCTGCTGACCCTGCTGGTGCTCAGCAACATGACCTTCGGCTTCGTCTTCGGCCGGCTGCTCTCCGTCTCGGCGCGGGCCCGGATGCCGATCGTGCTGACCGTCGTCGCGACCACCGCGCTCGGCTGGGCGCTGGTGCTGGCCTGGCCCGGCGGCCACCCGCCGGCCTGGCTGCTGGTCGGAATCATCCTGGTGATGGGCAGCAACGGCCCGGCCTCGCTGGTCGGCCTGGACTACGCGCGCGCCCGCAACCCCGCGGAGCGGCTCGGCACCGCGTCGGGGATCGTCAACATGGGCGGCTTCATCGGCACGATGATCACCCTGTTCGGCATCGGCGTGCTGCTGGACGCGCTCTCCCCGGACGGCGCCGGGTCGTACTCGGCCACCGCCTTCCGCTGGGCGTTCTGCTGGCAGTACGTCCCGCTGGCGGTGGGCACGGCGATGATCCTGCGGCTGCGCCGGAAGGTCGCGGCGCAGGCGGGCTGAGCCCGGGGCCGGACGGGCCCCGGGCGACGGCCCGTACGGCCCCGGGCCTCAGATGGTGACCGAGAAGTTGGCCAGCACCCGCTCGGCCAGCTCCCGGTCTCCCTCGACGGAGACCGGGCCGGGCCGCCCGCGGCCGCAGGCGAGCCGCAGGTAGGTCTCCCAGTCCATGGTGAGCTGGACGTCGGGGGCCAGGCTGATCGACTCGTCCACGGTGCAGTGGCCGGTGGCGTCCACCCGGACGGTGCGCAGGAACTCCACCGGGCCGGTGACGTCCAGCACCAGGGCCGTCCCGGCCGGGGCCCCGGCCTTGTTGGCGACGGCCTTGGGCAGCAGCTCCAGCAGCAGGTCCCGGGTGATCAGGGCGGCCGGGGCGTCCAGGTTGCCCGGGGTCTCCAGGGCCCGGCGCAGGTCCTGCTCGTGCACCCAGACGTCGAAGGCCCGCATCCGCAGCAGCTCGTGGTACGGGACGTCCCTGGCCAGCGGCCCGGCCGGCCAGCGCACCGGCTCCTCGGGCGTCTGCTTGGCGTTCCGCAGCGCCCGGGAGCGGCGGATGATCGTGTACTCCAGCTCGCCGGTCATCTCCAGGGCGGTGTGGCAGCGGCGCTTGTCGACCGGCAGCTCGACGTAGCGGGCGAACTCGGTGGTGACGTGACGGAGGTCACGCGGCAGCGAGTGGATCGGGCGCGGGTCGCCGAGCAGGTCGGACTCGACCGCGATCACGTGCGAGACGACGTCGCGGACGGACCAGCCGGGGCACTCGGTGGCCCGGTTCCAGGAGCCCTCGGGAAGGGGGGCGACCAGCTCCGATATGGACTCGATGGTCTGGGTCCACGCCTCGGTGTAAGCCTGCACGGTCTGGTTGTCCGTCACGGGAATCTCCGGCCCTCCGTCAGCTTCCTTGCCGCCTGCGCCCCGCCGTCACGGCCGACCGGGATGGTCCGGCTTTCCGGGCGCGCACGCTAACCGCACGTTACGCTGCCGGGAGACAGCTGGGCAGCGCTTTCGGGTGACGATCGTAGGTCTCTTGCCGTGGACGGTGGTACTGTGCGCGCTTCATTGATCCAACTCGCGGTCTCCGACGAGGAGCCGCCCGCCGAGCGGAGGGCTCGGGCGGCGGCCCTGGTACGGGCACAGCAGGGCGCCGACCTGGTGGTGCTCCCGGAGCTGTGGCCGCTCGGCGGCTTCGCCTACGACCTCTGGTCGGACGGCGCGGAGACGCTGGACGGGCCCACCTCGGACGTGATGTCGGCCGCCGCGCGGGCCGCCGGGGTCTGGCTGCACGCCGGTTCGGTCGTCGAACGCGATCCGGACGGGCCGATCTACAACACCTCGCTGCTGTTCTCCCCGGACGGCGAGCTGGTGCACACGTACCGCAAGATCCACCGCTTCGGCTTCGACAGCGGCGAGGCGGTGGTGATGGGCGCCGGGCAGGAGATCGTCACCGCGCCCACCGACTTCGCCACGCTGGGCCTGGCCACCTGCTACGACCTGCGCTTCCCGGAGCTGTTCCGGGCGCTGCTGGACGCCGGGGCGCAGCTGCTGGTGGTGCCGGCGGCCTGGCCCGCCCGGCGGCGCGAGCACTGGACGCTGCTGGCCCGGGCCCGGGCGGTGGAGGAGCAGGCCTTCGTGCTGGCCTGCAACACCGCCGGGACGCACGCCGGGGTCGAGCAGGCCGGGCACAGCATCGTGGTGGACCCGTGGGGCCGGGTGCTGGCCGAGGCGGGGGCGGGCGAGGAGGTCCTGACGGTCGAGTTCGATCCGGCCGAGGTGGCGAAGGCGCGCGCGGAGTTCCCGGTGCTGCGGGACCGTCTGCTGGGGATTCCGGCGCCGGTCCAGCGCTGAGCGGGGGTGGGCGGGGCGCCGGGGACGGGGTTCCGGAGGGTTGGTTCGTACCTGGGTCGGTCGGGTTTGAGAAGATGAGCACTCGTCGTGTTCCCCGCCGGCCCGGACGAGGGCCGGCACGGTAGGCCGCCCGAGGAGGTCGCCCCATGCCTGACAACGGCGCAGGCGACACCCCCCGCCCCGTCATCCACCGCAACAGCCTGCGCGAGCAGATCGCCGGCGCGCTGCGCGAGGAGATGATGGCCGGCCGGCTCGCGGCCGGCCGCAACTTCACCGTCAAGGAGATCGCCGAGCTGTACGGCGTCTCCGCGACCCCGGCCCGCGAGGCCCTGGTCGACCTCGGCGCGCAGGGCCTGCTGCGGGCCGAGCACCACCGCGGCTTCACCGTGCCCGAGCTGGGGTGGGACGACTTCCTGGAGATCTTCGAGTCCCGGGTGCTGATCACCGACAGCTTCCACCGCCAGTACGCCACCCGCCGGGCACTGCCCGACCTCGGTCGGCTGCCCTCGCTGCACCGGCGGGCCGACGCGGCGGTGCGGGCGGCCCGGGCCGGGAACCTGGACGTCATGGTGGGCTGCGACCGCCGGTTCTGGCAGGAGGTCGGCGCGCTGCTCGGCAACCGCCGGATCGCCGACTACCTGGACTGGCTGCGGGTGCAGTCCTGGATGTTCGCCGCGCCCTACCTGCGGGAGCTGCCCGCGCTGGGCGGGATCTGCTGGGAGCGCCACCCGGACCTGGTCGCGGCGATCGAGGCCCGCGACGCGATCGGCGCGCACCGGATCATCTGCGAGTACAACCTGTACACCGTCCGGCTGCTGGCCGGGCTGGCCGGGCAGCCGCTGGAGTCGGTGACCGTCCTGGACCTGCTCACCGAGTTCGTCGGGGAGGAGCCGGCGCCGGTGCCGGTCGAACCGCCGCCCGCGCCGGCGGCCCCGCCGGAGCCGGGCGACGAGCCCGAGCCCGGTGCCGGGCCCGGTGCGGCCCGCACCGGGCGGACCCGCAGCGCCGAGGTGGGCCGGGAACTCGGCCGTGAGCTGGGACTGGGCCTCGGGCTGGTGCCGCAGCCGCGCACGGTGCCGTACGGCCGGTTCGGCCGACGGCTGTCCGAACCGCCCCCGGAGGCCCCTCGGGGACGGCCCGACCCGCACGCCGCGCCGGGCCGGTAGGGTGGGCGGTCATCGGACCGGGCGCCTCCTGAAGGGCCGTCCGGGTACCGACCCGACCCCCGTCGTCGCCCCGCCCGCGCGGGCGATCCCCGCCTCCGGAGAGGAACTGCCGGCCATGGCCTGCGACCTCTGGCTCGTCCCGCTGGTGGACGCGCTGAGCCACAGCCCCGACAACCCCTTCCGGGACGACCTCGCGCTCTACAACTCGGTGCTGGCCTCGCGCGGGCTGCCCGAGGTGCCGGTCTACCGGTTCGTCCCGGGCATCAGCGGCGCGGTCGAGCCGATAGCCGCCTTCGACTACGACTCGCTGCACTTCCTGCGCCGCGCCTACCTGTTGGGCCTCACCGGCCTGGACATCACCCCGGTCGACGCGCTCGGCGGCGACTACGAGCAGTTGCTGGAGATGTTCGAGAGCAGCGCCGAACAGTCGCACCTGGTCTGGCACTTCGACCACGCCGGCGCGTACGTGCCGGTCGAGTTCGCGGTGCCGCTGGTGGACGACACGCTGCTCGCCGCCGGCGGCCCGCTCGGCTCCAGCCACGGGCTGCTGCGCGAACTCCAGGCCGTCGCACCGGCGCTGGGCATCGACCCGCTCAACCCGCCGGACCCGACCCGGCCGCTCGGCCCGACCGGCCTGGAGCAGCCGTTCGGGCCGCCGATCGACGACGTCCACCCCTTCGCCCGGGAGCGGCACGCCTGGTCGGGCCTGTACGCGGCGGCGACCAGGAGCGTCACCCAGGGCTCGATGATCGTCTTCGCCTGACCCCGGGCGGACAGGTTCTAGCGCAGCGGCCCCTCCGGCGGCCGCTGGCGCGGCATGGTGGGCCGGGTGCCCGGCGGCGGCAGCACCCGCACCTGGGCGCCCACCCCGGGCTCGCTGCGCCCGCCCCAGGCCCCGCCGGACTGGGTGGGCAGCTGGGTCATCGAGGCGCGGAACTCCAGCATCCACTCCGAGGTCTCGGAGCGGACCATGTCCGAGACGTCCTCACAGAACCGTCGCAGCACGCCCAGGCAGCGCTCGGCGGCCTCGCCCGCGGTGCCCTCGGTCGGGCCGAGCACCTCGCGCACGCACTCCGACGCCCAGTCGAACTGGAAGGCCTCCAGGCGGCGTTGCAGGGCCTGGCCGGTGGAGACGTCCCGCATCCAGCCGGAGGTGAGACCGAAGACCCGGTCGGTGGCCAGGCAGGCGGCGGAGAGCGCGAAGCCGACGTAGCCCCAGCCGGTGCCGTGCGCGAAGGCGCCGGCCAGGTCGACCAGCGGGGCGGTCACCCCGCCCACCGCGAAGCCGGCCGCGCCGAACCGCAGCACGCGGGCCCAGCGGCGCTTCCAGACGCGGTCCCGGCGGTACCACTCGATCGCCTCGACCGCCCGCTCCTCGGACCAGCGGTAGAGCTCCTCCAGCCGTTCGGCGGGCTCGCCCCAGTCCCCCAGCGGGAACTGGCGGGTGCTCAGATCGGCCCGCTGGCGGGTGGAGGCCCGTCGGACGACGGCGGCGGCGGGCGGGTCCTCCTCACCGATCTCCTTGCCCCAGGCACTCTCCTCGGGCTGCATTTCCGGCTGGCTCACCTGTGGGGCTCCCTGTGGCGGGCGGACTGCTGGCTCTGTCGGCGCAACGGCTGACGTGGTGTCCGCCGGTGGTTCTCCAACAGCACTTCTTACCGCCAAATGGCTGACCGTGGGGGCGCTTCTCCGCTGATCGTTACCGGTTTCGGCCAACGGAACCCGAGGTGGGCGGGTTGCGGGAGGCGGCGAGATTTCACCCGTCCGAGCGAGGGCCCGGTGACCCGACGTCGTGACCCGACCACCCACCGCCGAACCGGCCCCGCCGGGCTTGGAGGATCCTCCGACATCCTCGGCGTACGGAGCTCCTCCGCTGGAGGATCCGACGGGACCGGGGAGCGGCCGGAACAGGCCACCGACTACGCTGCCAGGCGTGAAGGTCCTCGTCATCGGCGGCGGCGCCCGCGAACACGCCCTGTGCCGCTCCCTGTCCCAAGATCCCGCAGTGACCGAACTGCACTGTGCCCCGGGCAACGCCGGGATCGCGCAGGTCGCGACGGTCCACCCGGTCGACCAGCTGGACGGCGCGCAGGTCGCCGCGCTGGCCGGCCGGCTCGGTGCCGCCCTGGTGGTGGTCGGCCCGGAGGCCCCGCTGGTGGCCGGCGTCGCGGACGCCGTGCGCGCGGCCGGCGTCCCGGTGTTCGGTCCGTCCGCCGCGGCCGCCGAACTGGAGGGCTCGAAGGCCTTCGCCAAGGATGTGATGGCCGCGGCCGGCGTCCCCACCGCCCGGTCCTACGTCTGCACCACCGCGGCCGAGGCCGCCGAGGCGCTGGACGCCTTCGGCGCACCGTACGTGGTCAAGGACGACGGCCTGGCCGCCGGCAAGGGCGTCGTGGTCACCTCCGACCGCGAGGCCGCGCTGGCGCACGCCGCCGGCTGCGAGCGCGTGGTCATCGAGGAGTACCTGGACGGCCCCGAGGTCTCGCTGTTCGCGATCACCGACGGCACCACCGTCGTCCCGCTCCAGCCCGCCCAGGACTTCAAGCGCGCGCTGGACGGCGACGAGGGCCCGAACACCGGCGGCATGGGCGCCTACTCCCCGCTGCCGTGGGCGCCCGCCGGGCTGGTCGAGGAGGTCCTGGAGACCGTCCTCCAGCCGACCGTGGACGAGCTGCGCCGCCGCGGCACCGAGTTCTCCGGCCTGCTGTACGCGGGCCTGGCGCTCACCTCGCGCGGCACCCGGGTGATCGAGTTCAACGCCCGCTTCGGCGACCCGGAGACCCAGGTCGTGCTGGCCCGGCTGCGCACCCCGCTGGCGGGCGTGCTGCTCGCCTCCGCCACCGGAAGCCTGGACCAGCTGGAGCCGCTGCGCTGGGACGAGGGCGCGGCCGTCACCGTGGTCGTCGCCTCCGAGGGCTACCCGGACGCCCCGCGCACCGGCGACCCGATCGAGGGCCTGGCCGAGGCGGAGGCGGACGGCACCGCGTTCGTGCTGCACGCCGGGACGAAGGCGGACGAGGACGGCCGGGTGCTGAGCGCCGGCGGCCGTGTCCTGTCGGTCACCGCGACCGGCACCGACCTGGCCGAGGCGCGCGAGCGCGCGTACGCCGCGGTGGACCGGATCTCCCTCAAGGGCGGCCAGCACCGCACCGACATCGCGCTGAAGGCGGCCACCGCCTGAGCCCCCCGCCCGCTCCGCCCGCGGCCCCCGTGCGAACCGCTCGCACGGGGGCCGCGGTGCGTGCCACCGAGGTAGGGGCTGCGGCCCGCAGCCGCCCCTACCAGCAGGGGTGAGCGGGATTCGAACATCCGCGCCCACCGGTCAACCCCATGGGCGCAGCGTTCCCGGCGTTTCGGGGCCGGAGCGGCCACGGGGGCCGACGCACCGTTCGGCCGACGGATTCCAGCCCATCGGGTGACAGCACCCGCATCCGGCTGACGCAACCGGCCGCGCGGCCTTATGGTGCGCTGGATCGCGGTGCGCGGGGCCCGTGTGCCGGGGTCGCCGCCGGGTAGCGGTGCTCCCATGGGGGGATGCTGGACGGCGTCCGGCCGGTCGGTCGTCGGGGTGCTTCGCACCGGACCGGTCGCCGGCGTCCGGGCGGTGTCACCGGAACACCCGGGCGGTGTCACCGGAACAACCGGGCGGCGTCACCGGAACAACCGGGCGGCGTCACCGGAACAACCGGGCGGTGTCACCGGGACGAGTGGAAACCGGGGTGATCCGGAACGCCCACCCGGACCGGGGCGTCGAAAATGTCAGTAGCGCCACGCAGCATGCACTACCGGGATCGGACACCTCCGCATTCCCGGTCGGAACTGATCGTTTCGAGTCGGCTCAGGGCCCGAAGCCGGGCGCCCGAGGGCTCCGAAGGGGGTGCCGCACCGTATGGCCGCAATCGACATCGCGCGCGCTCACGCCCAGGTGGTGCTGCGGATCCGAGGCCTCGCCCGGGCCGCCGCCGCCCTGCCCGCCGCCGTGGCGGTGGTCCTGCTCGCCGGCCGGTTCACCGGCCGGATCGGCGCGCCCGGGGCCGCCGACGCCGCGGGCTGGGACGCCGCCCGCTGGGCGGTCTGCGCGGTCGCCGCGCTGACCCTCGCGGTGGCCGGGCTGACCGCCCGGGCCCTGCACCGGACCGTCCCGCCGCGCACCCCGGCCGTCCCGCTGGAGCGCGCCGAGGCCCCCGAGCTGTACCGGCTGATCGGCGAGCTGGCGGATCGGCTGGAGGTGCCCGCGCCCTCGGCCGTGGCCCTCACCCCGGACTGCGACAGCTGGCTGGAGGACGTCCCGCCGAGCCGGCGGACGGCTCCGCCGCGGCCGGACCCCGGGGCGCCCGCCCCCGTCCTGGTGATCGGCTCGCCCTTCCTGTGGTGGATGCGGGCCGGTGAACTGCGCGCCCTGCTCGCCCCCGTGGTGGCCGGCACCGCCGCCTCCGCCGACCCGGAGATCGCCGCCGCCCGGCGCTTCCTGCGCAGCCTGGACGCCTGTCTGGACTCCGGCGCCGGCGCGGCCCCCGGTCTCGGCGGCGCCACCCTGGCCGCCCCGCCCCGGCCGCCCCGGCGCGGTCCGGCGGCGCTCGCCGACCGGATCGTCCGCAGGGTCGTGCGCCGCCTGCTCGGCGCCTGCCGGGGCCACTCCGCCGAGCTGGAGCGCTCGGTCGCGAGCTGGGCCTCCGAGCAGGCCAGGACGGTCGACTACGGACTGCGGATCGCCGCCCAGGAGCAGGTCGGCCTGGCCTACGCGGGCTGGGACCGGCTGCTCACCAGGGTCGCGCTGCCCGCCTGGCGGCTCGGCCGCCACCCGGCCCACCTCAACGCCGGCGTGGTCGCCGCGCTCACCGAGCTGTCCCGGCGCGACCGGCTGGCCGACGGCTACGGCAGCCGGCTCGGCGACCGCCCCGCCTGCGACCTGCTGGAGGAGCCCGGCACCGTCGACCGGGCGGTCTCCCGGCTCGCCGCCGACCTGTTCTTCGGCCGCCCGGCGGCCGGCGCCTGGCGCGAGCTGGAGTGGGCCGACTACCCGGCCGAGGTGGTGGACGCCGGCTGGCGGGCGGGCGCCGCCACCCTGCAGACCGCCCTGGACCGGCTCGCCCCGCAGTCCCGCCCCGGCGCCCCGACCCTCACCCGGCTGCTGGGCCGGCTCGCCGAGGGCGACGGAGAGCTGCTGGCCGCCGCGCTCGCCGCCCAGCTGGCCCGCACCACCGCCCCGGCCCCGCTGCTCGAACCCGACCGCAGCGGCCGCGACCTGCTGGTCGACCACGTCACCGCGATGGTCTGCTGCGCCGCCGTGGACACCGCCGGCGGCGCCCCCGGCCTGGACTGGCTGGACGGCCCGGTGCTGCTGCTCGGCGGGGTGCGCCGCACCGACCTGGCCGGTCCGGTCGCCCAGGCCGTCGAGCAGGGCCAGGACGGTCCGCTGCGCGCCTGGCTGGACGCCGCCGACGTCCGTCTTGAGAAACCCGTGCGCCTCTGACGTCCCGGGTGTCACAGGAGGGCGCTCGGCACCGCCGCACGCGCCCCCAAAAGGGTCGGCCGCGGGGCGTCTTCGCAGGCCGGAGGCCCCTCCCGGGAGGCGCGCGAGATTCCCCGCACCAATCGCTACCGGAGGGTGACGCTGCGACAGCAGTCTGTGGTGTATTAGACCGCACGCACATCCGGGGGGCACGTGCCAACCGGGCGGAAGTGCACCTGGGAGGGGCGCGTGGGGACCGAACTCAACCGCCGCTGGGAGTCGGGGACGCACGCCTACAGCGTGTCCGACCCCTTCGGCCAGGGCCCGCTGCCCTGGCTGCGCAGCCCGGACCAGTACCTGGCCGGGGCGGAGGGCGCCGTGCCCTGGTACGTCTCGGTGGGCGCGCCGGGCCAGCAGTCGCTGACGGCCGGAGTCCGCAGGAAGCCGTCCGTCGGAACCCCGCAGGGCGCCAACGACGTGGACCAGCAGATCAAGGGCTTCGCCTCGGCCGGGGTGGTCCGCCCCGGCGGCTCGGTGGACTTCCGGGTCACCGTCAACCCGCCCCGCGAGTTCACCGTGAACATCTTCCGGATCGGCCACTACGGCGGTGACGGCGCCCGCCACATGACCTCCAGCCCGTCGATCGCCGGCCTCGCCCAGCCCGCCCCGCTGGTGGTCGACCGGACGGTCTCCTGCCACCACTGGTGGCACTCCTGGCGGCAACAGATCCCGGCGCACTGGAAGCCCGGCGCCTACGTCGCCGTGCTGACCACCGCGGACATGCTGCACCGCAGCCACATCCCCTTCACCGTCCGGGACTTCGAGGACCGGGCGGGCACCGCCGAACTGCTCCTGGTGCTCCCGGACGTGACCTGGCAGGCGTACAACCTGTTCCCCGAGGACGGCCGCACCGGCGCCAGCCTCTACCACGCCTGGGACGGCCGGGGCGGCCTGGTCGGCGAGCCGGAGGCGGCCGTCACCGTCTCCTTCGACCGCCCGCACGCCACCGCCGGACTGCCGCTGCACGTCGGCCACGCGTACGACTTCATCCGCTGGGCCGAGCGCTTCGGCTACGACCTCTCCTACGCCACCGCCACCGACCTGCACGCCGGCCTGGTGGACCCGTCCCGGCACCGGGCGCTGGTCTTCCCCGGCCACGACGAGTACTGGTCCGAGCCGATGCGCCGGGCCGCCGAGCGGGCCAGGGACGGCGGCACCTCGCTGGTGTTCCTCTCCGCCAACACCATGTACTGGCGGGTCGAGCTGACCGCCGCCGCCTCCGGCGAGCCCAACCGGCTGCTCAACTGCCGCAAGCGGCAGAAGGTCGGTGCCGGCAGCCCGGCCGCCGGGGCGCCCGGCGCGGCCAGCGCGCTGTGGCGGGACGCCGGGGAGCCCGAGCAGCACCTGCTCGGGGTGCAGTACTCGGGGCGGGTCGCCGCGCCCGTCCCGCTGGTCGCCCGGCACACCGCGCACTGGCTCTGGGACGGCACCGGCCTCCAGGAGGGCGACGAGCTGCCCGGGCTGGTCGCCGGCGAGGCCGACCGCTACTACCCCAAGGTGGCGCTGCCCGAGCACGTCGAGCGGGTGCTGCTGGCGCACTCGCCGTACCAGGACCCGGCCGGCCGCACCCGCTACCAGGAGACCTCGCTGTACCGCGCGCCCAGCGGCGCGTACGTCTTCGCGGCCGGCACCTTCGCCTGGTCGCCCGCGCTGGGGCGCCCGGGGCTGACCGACGAGCGCATCCAGCGGGCCACCGCCAACCTGCTGGACCGGCTCTGCAAGAACCAGCTGCACTGACCACGGTGGCCGGGAACCGGCGCGCGGTGGCCGGAGAACCGGCGTTCCGGCGGGCGTGAAAGACTGCGGGGGCAGTGACCTCCCCTTTCGCGGTGCCCCCGCCCGTGAACGACCCCTGAGGACTGAACACCTTGAGCGGATTTGTCACCAAGCCCGAGCCGGTCCAGGTACCCGGCCTGGTCCACCTGCACACCGGCAAGGTGCGCGACCTCTACCGCACCGGTTCGGGCGAGCTGGTCATGGTGGCCAGCGACCGGACGTCCGCCCACGACTGGGTGCTGCCGAACGAGATCCCGGACAAGGGCCGCATCCTCACCCAGCTGTCGCTGTGGTGGTTCGAGCGGATCGCCGACATCGTTCCCAACCACGTGATCTCCACCGAGGTCCCGGCCGGCGCCCCGGCCGACTGGAAGGGCCGCACGCTGGTCTGCCGCAGCCTGGAGATGATCCCGGTCGAGGCGGTCGCCCGCGGCTACCTGGCCGGCTCCGGCCTGGCCGAGTACCAGGAGAGCCGCACGGTCTGCGGCATCGCGCTGCCGGAGGGCCTGGAGAACAGCTCCGAGCTGCCCGCCCCGATCTACACCCCCGCGCTCAAGGCCGAGGTCGGCGAGCACGACGAGAACGTCTCCTACGAGGAGACCGCCCGCCGGATCGGCGCCGAACTCGCCTCGCAGTTGCGCCGCACCACCCTGGACGTCTACGCCCGGGCCCGGGACATCGCCCGCGCGCGCGGCATCATCCTGGCCGACACCAAGTTCGAGTTCGGCCTGCTGGACGGCGAGCTGGTGATCGGCGACGAGGTGCTCACCCCGGACTCCTCCCGCTACTGGCCGGCCGACGAGTACGAGGCGGGCCGCTCGCAGTCGTCCTTCGACAAGCAGCTGATCCGCGACTGGCTGGTCTCCCCGGACTCCGGCTGGGACCGCTACAGCGAGCAGCCGCCGCCGGCGCTGCCGGCCGAGATCGTCGAGCTGACCCGCGCCAAGTACATCGACGTGTACGAGCGGCTGACCGGGACCACCTGGGCCTGACCCGCTCGACCGCCCGCGGGCACGGCCTCAGATCCAGCCGTGCTCGCGGGCGATCCGCACCGCCGCGTGGCGGTTCTCCGCGCCCAGCTTGGTGGCCGCCGAGGACAGGTAGTTGCGCACGGTGCCCTGGGAGAGCGAGGCCCGTTCGGCGATCTCGGCGATCGGAGTGCCGTCGGCGGCCAGCTCCAGGACGTCCGTCTCGCGCGGGGTCAGCGGGGTCTCGCCGGCGCTGATCGCGTCCGCCGCCAGCTCGGGGTCCACGTACCGGCCGCCGGAGCGCACGGTGCGGATGATGCCGGCCAGGTCCGCCGCCGAGACGGTCTTCGGCAGGAAGCCGCGCACCCCGACCTCCAGCGCCCGCTTCAGGTAGCCGGGGCGGCCGTGGCCGGTGACGATCATGCAGCGGCAGTCCGGCAGCGCCAGCCGCAGCTGGGTGGCCACCTCGATGCCGTCCTTGCCCGGCATCTGGAGGTCCAGCACCGCGACGTCCGGGTGGTGGGCCAGCGCCATCGCCAGTGCCTCGGTGCCGGAGCCGGCCTGGGCGACCACCTCGATGTCGTCCTCCAGCGAGAGCAGCGCGGCCAGCGCGCCCCGGATCAGGTGCTCGTCGTCGGCGAGCAGGACGCGGACGGGCGCGGCGTTCTCGGTCATCGGGCGGTCTTTCTTCCTCAGCGGGGGAGCGGGACGGTGGCGAGCATCCGGAAGACGCCCGCCTCGGCGGTCGACACGGTCAGTTCGCCGTCGTGGGCGGCGAGCCGCTCGCGCAGTCCGCGCAGCCCGGTGCCGCTGCCCTGGGAGGGGAACGGGATGTCGGGCACCCCGTCATTCTCCAGCTCCAGTACGGCCCGTCCGTCCTCGGTCCGCAGCCGGATCAGGCAGCGGCCGGCCTCGCTGTGCCGCAGCACGTTGGTGGTGGCCTCGCGGATCACCCAGCCGAACACCGACTGGACCGGGCCCGGCAGCCGGTCGGCGTGCTCGCCGAGGTCGATCTCGCAGGAGACGTCGGCCGAACGCAGCACCGCCCGGGCGCCGATCGCCTCGGCGTGCAGGTCGGCGGTGCGGTAGCCGCGGATGACGTCCCGGACCTCGCGCTGCGACTCCTGGGCGATCTTCTGCACCTCGGCCATCTGGTCGGCGGCCTCCTCGCGCCCCCGGCGGGCGAGCTGGACGGCGAGCTCGCTCTTCAGCGCGATGGTGGTGAGGTTGCGGCCCATCACGTCGTGGAGGTCGCGGGAGAAGCGCAGCCGCTCCTCGGCGACGGCCAGCCGGGACTGGGCCTCGCGGGCGGCGTCCAGCTCCCAGACGATCGAGGTGAGCCAGGCGAAGCTGCGGCAGCTGGGGCCGAGGAAGGCCATCCCGAGGGTGAGTCCGGCCAGGTAGCCGGCGGTGCCGGCGGGGTCGATCCCGGCGAGTACCGCGGCCGGGAAGACGGCCAGCAGCATGCCCAATCCGACGACGGCGGCCCGGCGGGGAGCCAGCGCCACGCACACCGGGCCGTGGGCGAACAGCAGCAGGCTGCTGGTGACGAACAGGGTGAAGGGGAGGCCGCCGGGGCTTTCCGGTCCGCCGTGGGCGGGGCCGAACAGCAGGACGGTCCAGGAGCCCGCCACCGCGAGGCCGACCGAGAGGGCGAGCCAGAGCCGGGGGTCGGTGGGGCGGCCGAGGTAGTGGTCCATCGCGACGCGGTAGGTCCGCAGCAGGACCAGGGTGGTGGCGAGCCCGATCAGCACGGAGATCCGGATCACCGGGATGTTCCCGGCCTGGCCGACGGCGCTCCCGGCGCCGAGCAGGACGCCGGGTAGGACGAACATCGCCATCAGGTAGAGCGACCAGCGCAGGTACAGCTCGGTGCGCTGGGGTTTGCTCAGGCTGGTCCAGTGCCGATGCGGCGACCGCATTCTCACTTCTTCCGCCCCCAGTTCGACCACGATCCTGCTTGCTGCCTTCATATCAGAGGCCGTACCGGGGGCGTTCCTTCGGATTACTGCTCGATGCTCAGCGGCGCGGTTCCCAGCGGAAGTAGCGCACCGCGCCCCAGACCGCCAGGCCCAGCCAGATCGCCCCGGTGACCAGGTGCGAGCCGGCGGCGCCCCAGGAGCCGGCGAAGCCGGTCGCGGCGGCCGAGCCGTCGGTGCCGAACCAGCCGACGCGGATCAGCTGGAAGGCCGGGGTGGTCGGCAGCAGGCGGCAGATGTCGGCGAGCTGCTTGGGCATGACCTCCAGCGGGATGAACAGCCCGGAGCCGAGCTGCATCACCAGCATGATCGGCAGGGTGGTGATGCCCGCGCTCTCCACGGTCCTGGTGAAGGCGCTGGACAGCGCGGCCAGGGCGATCATGGTGGCCAGCGCGAGCAGCAGGCCGACCAGCATCAGCACCGGGTTGACCGGCACGGCCAGGTGGAGGCCGAGGCTGCCGCCGATCCCGATCAGGGCGGCCATCATCAGGCCGAGCGCGACCGAGGGGACGGCCGTGCCGAGCAGGATCTCGATGTCCCGGGCCTCGCCGGTGCGCAGCCGCTTGAGGACCAGCTCGCCGCGCCGCCCGACGTACGCGGCGGTCAGGTTGTAGTACACGACGAAGGCCAGGATCATCCCGACCGAGCCGTAGACCAGCAGCGAGTCGACGTCCAGTCCGGGGTTGGACTCGGCCTGCTGGGAGAGCGCGCCCTTCAGGGTGAAGACCAGGAACAGCGGCAGCGCCAGGGCGGTGAACAGGGCCGTGCGGTTGCGCAGCAGCAGGGTGGCCTCGGCCCGGCCGAGGGCGAGCAGCCGACGGGCGGCGGTGCTCTGCGGACCGGTGGCGGCGGTGGCGACGGTGGTGGTCATCGGGCGGATCCGATCAGGCGGCGGCGGGCGGGGCGGTCGGCGGCGGGCGCCTGCGGGGGGTTCTGGTGGGCGGCCTCGGAGGCGATCGCGAGGAAGGCCTCCTCCAGCGAGGCGCTGCGGGCGTCCAGGGCGCCGAGCGCGATCCCGTGGTGCCGGGCCCAGCCGAGCAGGTCGGTGAGGGTGTCCTGGAGCGCGAGGGTCTGCACGGTGACCTTGCGGCCGTCGAGCGCGAGTTCGGCCCCGGCCAGGACGGGCAGTGCGGCGCCGGTGAACTCGGGAAGCTCGAAGCCGATCCGGGCGGGCCGGTCGGCGATCACCTCGGCGACGGTGCCCGAGGTGACGACCCGGCCGCCGTGCATGATGGCCAGCCGGTCGGCGAGCTCCTCGGCCTCCTCCAGGTAGTGGGTGGTGAGCAGCACCGTGGTGCCCTGGGCGCGCAGCTCGCGGACCAGCTGCCAGACGGCGGCGCGCGCCTCGGGGTCGAGACCGGTGCTGGGCTCGTCCAGGAAGAGCACCTCGGGGCGGCCGAGCAGGGCCATCGCGAGGTCCAGCCGGCGCTTCTCGCCGCCGGACAGCTGCTTGACCCGGACGTTCGCGCGGTGGCCGAGGCCGACCAGCTCCAGCGCCTCCGCCACCGGGCGGGCGCCGCTGGTCATCCCGGCCCAGACGCGGCCGGTCTCGGCGGCGGTGAGCTCGCCGGGGAAGCCGCCCTCCTGGAGCATGATGCCGATCCGCGGGCGGACGGCGGCGCGCTCCTTGTGGGGGTCCAGGCCGAGCACCCGGACGGTGCCGCCGGTGGGCGCGGCCAGGCCCTCGATGACCTCCATGGTGGAGGTCTTGCCGGCCCCGTTGGTGCCGAGCAGGGCGAACAGCTCGCCGCGGCGGACGGTCAGGTCGACGCCGCGCACGGCGTGGTACCCGTTGGTGCCGCCGCCGTAGTGGCGGTGCAGGTCGGTGACCTCGATCACGTCTTCGCTGGGGCGGGGGGCCCGGCTCGTCTCCATGCCCCAAGCCTTCCGCCGACCGGGCCGCGCGGGCAGTGCGGGCCGTCATGACATCGCGGTGGGGATCCACGGGTCGGCGATGACAAATGTCATGGCCGACATCGCCGGCGCCCGGGGCACCGCCGTGCCAGGAGTGCGGGGAGGAATGCCGAAGGGCCCCCTCGCACGAGGGGGCCCTTCGGATCGGAGCGGACGACGAGATTCGAACTCGCGACCCTCACCTTGGCAAGGTGATGCTCTACCAACTGAGCCACGTCCGCAGGTCAAACTATTGAGTTGTGCTGTGCTCGCGCACTGCGAGCGGACGACGAGATTCGAACTCGCGACCCTCACCTTGGCAAGGTGATGCTCTACCAACTGAGCCACGTCCGCATGGTGCCTGGTGGGGCACCCGCCGCCTCTTCGGATCTCTCCGTTGCGGCGACGAGGAATACTCTACAGCATCGTTCGGGGTGGTCGCCCCACCCTTTCGGTCAGGGCGGGCGGGGCGACCGGGGAGCGGACTCCCGCGAGGCTCAGTTCGCCTCGGCGAACGCCTCGTACACGTGCTTGGGGATGCGGCCACGGGCCGGCAGTTCCATCCCGCGGGACAGGGCCCAGGCGCGGACGGCGGCCGGGTCCGGGGTGAGGGCGGTGCGGCGGAAGGACTTTCCGGTGCGGCTCTGGCGGCGGCCGGCGGCGACGAACGGAGCGAGGGCCTCCCGCAGCTTTTCCGCGTTGTCCACGGACAGGTCGATCTCGTACGACTTTCCGTCGACGCCGAAGTGGACGGTTTCCGCGGCGGAGCCGCCGTCCAGGTCGTCGGAGAGCGTGACAACTACACGCTGTGCCATGGGTGTCAATCCTCTCGGGCAATTCGGCCGCCGGTCCGAGGGGGTACCGGGGCCTGATGTGCACCAACTCGCGCAAGCGCGTACGGGCGCGCCGGGTGGCTCGCCTGATACGCAGCACTTGCCGCGACAGGTGGCCCTATTCTGCACCCGAAGGGGGCAGAAATCGAAGAGTCCGGCATTCTTTTCCGGATATTCACGTCTCTTCGCGGGACTCCTGGATACCGATGTGCGGGACGGGCGGTTCTGTCCCCAAGTGCCGTATTCGGGTGTTCTCCGGACGGGGCCGTTCCGAGTGCCGAATCCACGGAAACCGGTCGGCCCGGGCGGCGGGTGAGGGGTCCGGATCCCTTGTGGCGTAAGGGTCTCGGGTCTACGCGCGTCGCTATCCCCGGCCAGCAATCCTGCCCGAAACCACCGGTAGTCTGGAGTTCCCCCGCCTCACCGAAGACACCACCGGGAGTGCCAGTGGCACGCGTCGTAGTCGACGTCATGCTCAAGCCGGAGATCCTCGACCCCCAGGGACAGGCGGTGCAGCGTGCACTGCCCCGCCTCGGATTCACCGGGATCGCCGACGTCCGCCAGGGCAAGCGTTTCGAGCTGGATGTGGAGGGCCCGGTCGACGACGCGGCGCTCGCCCGTATCCGCGAAGCCGCCGAGACCTTTCTCGCCAACACCGTGATCGAGGACTTCACCGTCCGGGTCGAGGAGGAGGGCAAGTGACCACCCGCGTCGGCGTCGTCACTTTCCCCGGCTCCCTCGACGACCGCGACGCCCAGCGGGCGGTCCGCCTCGCCGGCGCCGAGCCGGTCGCCCTGTGGCACCGTGACAAGGATCTCCACCAGGTCGACGCCGTCGTCCTGCCCGGCGGATTCAGTTACGGCGACTATCTGCGCTGCGGTGCGATCTCCCGCTTCTCGCCGGTGATGGAGACCGTCATCGAGCAGGCGAAGCTCGGAATGCCGGTGCTCGGTATCTGCAACGGCTTCCAGGTGCTCTGCGAATCGCACCTGCTGCCCGGGGCGCTCACCCGGAACGACTCGCTGCACTTCATCTGCCGCGACCAGAAGCTGAGCATCGAGAACGCCGGCACCGCCTGGACCCGGGATTACTCGGTCGGCCAGGAAATCGTCGTCCCGCTGAAGAACGGCGAGGGCCGCTTCGTCGCCGAGGAGCGGGTGCTCGACGAACTGGAGGCGGAGGGCCGGGTCGTCGCCCGTTACCTGGACGTCAACCCGAACGGTTCGTACCGCGACATCGCCGGCATCACCAACGCCGCCGGCAATGTCGTCGGCCTGATGCCGCACCCGGAGCACGCCGTGGAGCCGCTCACCGGCCCGACCACCGAGGGCCTGGGCTTCTTCACTTCCGTCCTGAAGCAGCTGGTGAACGCCTGATGAGCCTCGACACCGTCAAGAACGCCGAGCAGACCCCGGACGCCGCCCAGCCCTGGGCCGAGCTCGGCCTCAAGGAGGACGAGTACGCGCGCATCCGGGAGATCCTCGGCCGCCGCCCGACCGGCGCCGAACTCGCCATGTACTCGGTCATGTGGTCGGAGCACTGTTCGTACAAGAGCAGCAAGGTCCACCTGAAGCAGTTCGGCGAGAAGAAGCCGGATTCGGACGCGATGCTCGTCGGCATCGGCGAGAACGCCGGCGTCGTCGACGTCGGCCAGGGGTACGCGGTCACCTTCAAGGTCGAGTCGCACAACCACCCGTCGTACATCGAGCCCTACCAGGGCGCGGCCACCGGCATCGGCGGCATCGTGCGCGACATCCTGGCGATGGGCGCCCGCCCGGTCGCCGTGATGGACCCGCTGCGCTTCGGTGCGGCCGACCACCCGGACACCCGGCGCGTGCTGCCCGGGATCGTCGCGGGCATCGGCGGCTACGGCAACTGCCTGGGCCTGCCGAACATCGGCGGCGAGGTCGTCTTCGACTCCTGCTACCAGGGCAACCCGCTGGTCAACGCGCTGTGCGTGGGCGTCATGAAGCACGAGGACATCCACCTCGCGCAGGCCTCCGGCGCCGGCAACAAGGTCATCCTGTACGGCGCCCGCACCGGCGGCGACGGCATCGGCGGCGTCTCGGTGCTCGCCTCCGAGACCTTCGACGACAGCAAGCCGGCCAAGCGCCCGGCCGTCCAGGTCGGCGACCCGTTCCAGGAGAAGCTCCTGATCGAGTGCACCCTGGAGATCTTCCGGGAGAAGCTCGTCAAGGGCATCCAGGACCTCGGTGGCGCCGGTCTGTCCTGCGCCACCAGCGAGCTGGCCTCGGCCGGCTCCGGCGGCATGCGGATCGAGCTCGACACCGTGCACCTGCGCGACCACACGCTCTCGCCGGAGGAGATCCTCATGAGCGAGTCGCAGGAGCGCATGTGCGCGATCGTGGAGCCCGACAAGGTCGACCGCTTCCTGGAGATCTGCGAGAAGTGGGACGTCATCGCCAACGTCATCGGTGAGGTGACCGACGGCGAGCGCCTGGAGATCTTCTGGCACGGCGAGCTCGTGGTGGACGTCCCGCCGCGCACCGTCGCCCACGAGGGCCCGACCTACGAGCGCCCGTACGCCCGCCCGAGCTGGCAGGACGCGCTGCAGGCCGACGCCCCGACCGCCGAGCGGCTGGCCCGCCCGACCACCGGCGAGGGCCTCAAGGCCGACCTGCTGAAGGTCGCGAGCCACCCGAACCAGGCCTCCAAGTCCTGGATCACCGACCAGTACGACCGCTACGTGCTCGGCAACACCGTGCTCTCGCACGGCGAGGACTCGGGCATGATCCGGATCGACGACGAGACCAACCTCGGCGTCTCGGTCGCCACCGACGGCAACGGCCGCTTCGCCAAGCTGGACCCGTACACCGGCGCCCAGCTGGCCCTGGCCGAGGCGTACCGCAACGTCGCGGCCGGCGGTGCCAAGCCGCTCGCCGTCTCCGACTGCCTCAACTTCGGCTCCCCCGAGGACCCGGACGTGATGTGGCAGTTCGCCGAGGCCACCCGCGGCCTGGCCGACGCCTGCCTGGTGCTCGGCACCCCGGTCACCGGCGGAAACGTCTCGCTGTACAACCAGACCGGCGAGGTCGCCATCCACCCGACCCCGGTGGTCGCGGTGCTCGGCGTCATCGACGACGTCACCCGGCGCACCCCGCTGGCCTTCGCCGAGGAGGGGCAGCTGCTCTACCTGCTCGGCGACACGGCGGACGAGCTCGGCGGCTCGGCCTGGTCGCAGGCCGTCCACGACCACCTCGGCGGCCTGCCGCCCGCGGTGGACCTGGAGCGCGAGCGGCTGCTCGGCGAGATCCTGATCGCCGCCTCGCGCGACGGCATGATCGACGCCGCGCACGACCTGTCCGACGGCGGTCTCGGTCAGGCGCTGGTGGAGAGCTGCCTCAAGGGCGGCCACGGTGCGCGGATCGTTCTGCCCGAGGGCCAGGACCCGTTCGTCCTGCTGTTCTCGGAGTCGGCCGGCCGCGCCGTCGTGGCGGTGCCGCGCAGCGAGGAGCTCCGGTTCAACGACATGTGCACCGCGCGCGGCCTGCCGGCCACCCGGATCGGTGTCGTGGACGGCGAAAGCCTGGACGTCCAGGGCCAGTTCAGCGTCTCGCTGGCCGAGCTGAAGGACGCCCGCACCGGTGTCATCGAGGCCCTGCTGGCCTGACGCACGGTCGACGAGGGGCGGGTGGTTCTCTGGTGAACCACCCGCCCCTCGGCGTATGTTGACGCCCATGCCTGCCAAGTCCCGTACGTATCAGCCGCAGAAGGTGAGCGCCGCGTTGACGGCGCAGAGCGAGGCGGTGCGCGTGGTCGTGCACCAGCTGACGGAGTCCGATCTGGAACGGCCGACCCGGCTCGGCTCCTGGAGGGTGCGGGAGCTGGTGACCCACCTGAGCCTGGCGCTGAGCCAGCTGTCCGCCGTGCTGGACCTGCCGGAGGTGGACGGGCCGGTGCTCCCGCTGGCCGACTACGCGACGCTGGCCGGAACGATGGCCGGCTTCGTCGACGCCGCGACCACGGAGCACACGGCGGCCGGGTTCGCCGGCCCGCCCAAGGAGGTGGTCGCCGAGTTCGACCGGTCGCTCGACGCCGTGCTGGCCGTGCTCGACAGCCGGGCCGCGGCGGAACCGGAGCGGCGGGTGACCTTCCTGAGCGGCCATCCGATGCTCCTGAGCGACTACCTGGTGACCCGGCTGATCGAGGCCGTGGTGCACGCCGACGACCTGGCCGACGCGCTCGGCCTGGACGCCTTCCCGCACGACCGCGAGGCCCTCGCCACCGTCTCCCGGATGCTGGCCGACGCCCTCGCCGGGCAGGTGCCCGGCGGCGCCGTCGAGCTGCGCGTCCCGCCGTTCGCGGTCGTCCAGGCGGTACCGGGGCCGAAGCACACCCGGGGCACCCCGCCCAACGTGGTGGAGACCGATCCGCTGACCTGGATCCGGCTGGCCACCGGCCGGGCCGACTGGGCGGCGGCGGTGGAGGCGGCCGAGGTGTCCGCCTCGGGGGAGCGCAGCGACCTGCGGGAGTACCTGCCGGTGCTCTGTTAGGGCGGCTGCCCAGGACCCGCCCCCGCCGCCGCGGTTCTACGGGACGGACGGCCCGCCCACGTACGTGCCCTGTGCCGAGTACGGCCAGGCGTTGGGCGTGCAGCCCTTGAGGCCGTAGATCTGCTGCATCATCGCGGGGGCGGGCTTGCCCTCGCCCGGGCAGCCCTCGTGCCCGTGGCCGATCCGGTGGCCCACCTCGTGGTTGACGATCAGCGCCCGGTACTCCTCCAGCGGTCCGCTGAACTGCGGTGAACCGGTGTTCCAGCGCTTGGAGTTGACGAGCACCTGGTTGCCGACGTTGCAGTTGACCTCGCCGTGGGTGTCCAGCCCGGAGGCGCCGCAGATCCGGTCCACGGTGGCCGGCGAGGCGATCTTCACGGCGAAGTCGTACGGGCCGTCGGCGACCAGCTGGAAGCCGTTCTTGCGGTCGTTGGTCCAGCCTCGTCTGTCGCCGAGGATGGCGTGGATCTGCGTGGCGGCGGTCGGGGCGTCGATGCCGATGCCGTCCTCGACCTCGATCCGGTAGCGGCGTACGTTGCCGCGTCCGACCGGCTTGGCGGTGGCCGGGGCGACGGTGAAGGTGCCCGCGCCCTTGGTGGGGCCGGGGTCCGGCGCGGCGGGGGCGGGCGGCGGGGTGTCGGCCGGGGCGGGAGCCGGGGGCGGCGCCTGCTCCGCCGTCGGTGCCGCCGTGGTGGCCTGCTCGCCCGGCGGGGCGACCCTCGCCTGGGCGGTCGGGGCGGCGGCCGGGGTTCCCGCTGGGCGGTACAGCATGATCGCCGCGGCCCCCAGTACCACGGCGGAGAGCACGAGTGCCGTGAGCATGCCAGGACCGGGTCCGCGTCGCGGCCTGCGGCGTCGGCGACCGCCCTTCCGGGGCGGTGCGGTGCGCCGGCCGACGGATCGGGCTGCGGACATGATCTTCACAGTGGCAGGCGAACGGGTGAATGTCCACACGCCTCGTATGTGACTTCGGCGTCGCGGGACGGGCGCCCGCCGGGGACGGCGGTTGACCCCTGCGTCTCGGGTGGCAGACTTCAGGGCATGGCGATTCACAGGAACCTTCTCGACGGTCCCGAACCCACTCTCCTCCCGGAGGAGGAGCGGCCCTACCGGATGCTGGCGGAGGAGTCGGCCTCCCCCACCCAGGTGGCGGCCGAGTTCCCGGTCTTCTGCCTGGCCTGGGCCATGCTCGCCGACGACGCCTACGCGGCCGGCCGGTACGTCGAGTCGTACGCCTACGCCCGTACCGGCTACCACCGCGGGCTGGACGCGCTGCGGCGCAACGGATGGAAGGGCCACGGCCCGGTGCCGTGGGAGCACCGCGGCAACCGCGGCTTCCTGCGCTGCCTGGCGGCGCTCGCCCGGGCGGCCGGCGCGATCAAGGAGACCGAGGAGGAGACCCGCTGCTGGCAGTTCCTGAAGGACAGCAGCGCGGAGGCGTACGCGGAGCTCAAGCAGTAGACACCCCCGGACAGACGGGTGCCCCCGGCGGTTTCCGCCGGGGGCACCCGTCCGTCACGTCACGCCCGGGGCGCGGGGCTCACGCGGCCCGTGGGCCCCGCGTCGGGCGCGGGACTCACTTCAGGCGCTTGCCCGCCGAACGCAGCTGCTCGGCGGCCTCGACCACGCGGGCGGCCATGCCGGCCTCGGCCAGCTTGCCCCAGGTGCGCGGGTCGTAGGTGTTCTTCTTGCCGACCTCGCCGTCGACCTTCAGCACGCCGTCGTAGTTGGCGAACATGTGGCCGGCCACCGGGCGGGTGAAGGCGTACTGGGTGTCGGTGTCCAGGTTCATCTTCACGACGCCGTTCTCCAGCGCGGTGGCGATCTCCTCGGCGCTGGAGCCCGAGCCGCCGTGGAAGACGAAGTCGAACGGGTCGGTCCTGCCGTACTGCTTGCCGATCGCGTCCTGGAGCTCGCGCAGGAGCTCCGGCTTCAGCACGACGTTGCCCGGCTTGTACACGCCGTGCACGTTGCCGAAGGAGGCGGCCAGCAGGTAGCGGCCCTTCTCGCCCAGGCCCAGCGCCTCGGCGGTGCGCACGGCGTCGTTGACGGTGGTGTACAGCTCGTCGTTGATCTCGTGGGTGACGCCGTCCTCCTCGCCGCCGGTCGGGGTGATCTCGACCTCAAGGATGATCTTGGCGGCGGCGGCCTGGGCCAGCAGCTCCTGGGCGATGCCCAGGTTGTCGGAGAGGGTCTCGGCCGAGCCGTCCCACATGTGCGACTGGAACAGCGGGTTCTCGCCCCGGGCCACGCGCTCGGCGGAGACCGCCAGCAGCGGGCGGACGTAGCCGTCCAGCTTGTCCTTCGGGCAGTGGTCGGTGTGCAGCGCGACGGTGACGTCGTACTTGGCGGCGACGATGTGGGCGAACTCGGCGAGCGCGACGGCGCCGGTCACCATGTCCTTGTTGTGCTGGCCGCCCAGGAACTCCGCGCCACCGGTCGAGATCTGGATGATGCCGTCGCTCTCGGCCTCGGCGAAACCACGCAGTGCGGCGTGCAGCGTCTGCGACGACGTGACGTTGATGGCCGGGTAGGCGAACTTGCCCGCCTTGGCCCGGTCCAGCATCTCGTTGTAGACCTCGGGAGTTGCGATGGGCATGCGATCCGCTCCTGTCGGGTTGCGGCGTACGGACGGTGCTGTCCGACGCTGTGTACGCCTTCGTGACGACTCCGTGCCGGCCCGCCGACGCGCGGCGTTGCGGTGTGGCTCTCCGGCACGTTCGCGGCGACCTGCGCGGTACGGCCATGAGGGTGGTGTGCCACCGCGGACCGGACGCCTGTGCCATCTTCCCAGACTCGTGCCCGCGGGTCAGCAGGAGCCCGCCATGCGGAACGTCGCACGGCACGGGCGCACGGCGGCCGCGGGCGGCTCCGGCGGGCGGCCGGGGGGCGTCCCCCGCCGGGCGCCGTCGGCACGGTGCGCCCGGGTCGTGGGCACGGTGCGCCCGCGTGGTCGGCACGGTGCGCCCGCTATCCTGCGCCCGTGGACTACAACCAGCTGGCCGTCAACCTGCTTGACGCCAAATCCCTGATCTCGTCCCTCGGCGCCATCGGGCTGATCGCGATCATCTTCGCGGAGACCGGCCTGCTGGTCGGCTTCTTCTTCCCGGGCGACTCGCTGCTGATCCTCGCGGGTGTCGCCGCCTCGAACGCGGCCTCCTCGGTGCTCGGCGACGGTGCCAAGCTGCCGATCGCCGTCCTGCTGATCGGCTGCCCGATCGCGGCGATCGCCGGCGCCCAGCTCGGGCACCTGATCGGCGCCAAGGTCGGGCCGAAGATGTTCGACAAGCCCGATTCGAAGATCTTCCGACGCGACTACGTGGTGAAGGCGGAGGAGTACTTCAACAAGTTCGGCTCCGGCAAGGCCGTGGTGCTGGCCCGCTTCATGCCGATCATCCGCACCTTCCTGAACCCGGTCGCCGGCACCCTGGAGATGCCCGCCCGGACCTTCTTCCTCTGGAACGTGATCGGCGGCGTGCTGTGGACCGAGTCCATGCTGCTGATCGGCTACTTCTTCGGCGACGCGCTCGCCCCGGTGATCGACAAGTACCTGATCCCGGCGGTGCTGCTGATCGTCCTGCTGTCGATCTCGCCGATCCTGGTCGAGATCATGCGCGAGCGGAAGAAGAAGCGGGCCGGCATCGGCGCCGAGGTCGACGAGGAGAGCCAGGTCCAGGCCGGCGGCGGCCGGCACCGGCGGGGCTGAGCTCCCGGCGCTCCGGACACGGCGAGGGCCGGTGCTGTTTCACGTGAAACAGCACCGGCCCTCAGTCGTTCGTCGTACCGGACGGGATCAGAGACCCAGGTCGTCCAGGGTGTAGGCGGTCACGTACTCCAGGCCCTGGGCCTCCACGGCGGCCGCGCCGCCGCGCTCCACGATCACCGCGACGCCGACCACCTCGGCGCCCGCCTCGCGCAGCGCCTCCACGGCGGTCAGCACCGAGCCGCCGGTGGTGGAGGTGTCCTCGACGGCCAGCACCCGGCGGCCCTTGACCTCCGGGCCCTCGATCCGGCGCTGGAGGCCGTGCGCCTTGCCCGTCTTGCGGACCACGAAGGCGTCCAGCTGCTGCCCGCGCGCGGCGGCGGCGTGCAGCATCGAGGCGGCCACCGGGTCGGCACCCAGGGTCAGGCCGCCGACGGCGTCGTAGTCCAGGTGCGAGGTCGCGTCCAGCATCACCCGGCCGACCAGCGGGGCGGCCACGCCGTCCAGCGTGATCCGGCGCAGGTCGACGTAGTAGTCGGCCTCCTTGCCGGAGGAGAGGGTGACCTTGCCGTGCACGACGGCCTTGTCCTTGATCTGTGCCAGCAGGGCGTCGCGGTCGTTGCTCATGAGCGTTCAGTCTAGGCCCTGACGGTTCCCGCGGCGCTCCGGGCTCAGCGTCGGCGCAGCGCCCTGACCAGCACCACGGCACCACCCAGCAGGGCCACCGAGCCGCCGATCACCCACGGCACCGCGCTGCGGCCGCCGGTGCCCGGCACCACGATCCCGCCGGCCTCGCCGCCCCAGCGGGACGCCGCCCGGGCCCGCGCGCTGCGGGCGGGCAGCGCCGGGGCGTACGGGCCGCGCGGCGGGGCGTGGTCCACCTCCTCGGCGGACCGGCCGACGATGCTGCGGCGCACCGGGCCGCTGAGCACCGGCTCCTCCTCGTACGCGAAGAGCGGCTCGGCGGGGAGCTCCTCGGCGACGCCGTCCTGCTCGGCGGAGCCGTCCGCGGCCCCGTCCTCGACGTCGTCCTCCTCGTCCTCGTCGTCGGCGGCGGAGCCGGTGGGCAGGCCGAAGCGCTCGGCATCGGCGTCGGAGAAGGCGATCAGGTCGGAGAGGTCGTCCTCCAGGTCGTCGCCGGGCTGGTCCTGGCGGTCCTCGATGAAGACCACACCGGCGTCGGCCCCGGCGTTCCCGGACCCGTCCTGCCCGGCGTCCTCCTCCTGGTCCTGGTCCTGCGGCTGCTCACCCTCCGGGGCGACCAGCGCGGCGGCGAACCGGTCCAGCAGACGGCGGCCGGTGGCGTCGAGGGTCTCCTCGTCGAACTCGGTCAGCCGGCCGGTGGCGCTCAGGTCGCCGGTGAAGCGGATCACCGCGGTGCCGTCCTCGGCGCCGTCCGCGACGCTGACCCGGACGGTGGCGGTCACCTCACCGGTGCCCCGGGCCTCCTCGCCCTCGGCGAACACGGTCAGCACGCCCTCCCGGCCCCCGATCAGCGACAGCACGCCCTTGTACGTGATCGTGGAGCCGCCGATCCGCAGCTTCAGCCGGCCGCCGATCTCCTCGGCCGCACCGGCGCCGACCGCGGCCGGCTCGGTGCTCAGCCCCGGCACACTCCGCGCCAGCAGCGCCGGATCCTGCAAGGCCTGCCGGACCGGCTCGGCGGACAACGGGACGAGAACCTCATGCTCCATGTCACGGAGCCTACCGACTGGGCCGCGCCCGGTCCCTACCCACCACCACCGGATTTTCCCCGCCCCACCTGTTCCCTTGGCCGTCGCACCATCGCCGCGGCCGCCCGCACGGGCACCCCGCCCCGGCCCGCCACGGGCGCGGGGCGGGGCTTCCGAGAAGACGGTTCCCCGGGGTTGGCCTCGGCGGGGGCCGGGCGGCCTCAGCGGGGACCGAGGAGGGTGAGGGCCGCCGGGGGGTGGGCCGGGCGGAGGGCGGTGAGGCGGGCGGTGGTGGCGTGGAGGGTGTCGGGGGTGAGGGCGCGGGGCGACGGGGCGTCGGGGGCGAGGGTGAGCGGGGGCCGGGTGGCGGCGGCGAGGAGGAAGTTCTGGGGGTCGTCCGGCGGGCCGGGGCGGCAGGCGGCGGTGGCGCTGCCCGGGACGGCGTACGGGGCGGTCTGCAGGCCCGTCGTCCGCAGACCGGACTCGATCTGCCAGAGGCCGTCCAGGTCGTTCCCGGCGCGGACGGCGATCCGGCCGCCGGGGGAGAGCAGCCGTGCGGCGAGGCCGTAGAACTCCTGGGAGTGGAACTTGACCGGCCCGCCGTCGGCCGGTGCCGGGAGGTCGGCGAGCACCACGTCGTACGGTCCGTCCCCGCCGGGGGCGCCGGCGCCGCGCAGCCAGGCCAGCGGGTCGGCCGCGGTGGTGCGGACCCGGGGGTCGTCCAGCGAGCGGCCGCCGAGGGCGGCGAGCCCGGGGTCGGTGCGGGCGAGCCGGGGCAGGGCGGGGTCGGCGTCGACCAGCCGGACGGTGCGCACGCCCCGGTGCCGCAGCACCTCCCGCAGGGCGAGCCCGTCGCCGCCGCCGAGCAGCAGGACGCGGGCGTCCGGGCCGGCCGCCATGGCGGGGTGGACCAGGCCCTCGCTGCTCCGGTACTCGTCCGGTCCGCAGACCGCGAGCCGGCCGTCCAGGTAGAGCCGCAGGGGGCCCTCGGCGGGGCCGGTGAGCACGATCTCCTGGGACCGGCTGCGGGTGGCGTAGCGGACCTGGTCGCCGTACAGGGCGTGCCGGGCGGCGCGCTCGACGGCGTCGGAGCCGGCCGCGGCCGTCGCGAGCAGGGCGAGGACCAGCAGACAGCCGCCCCAGAGCAGCCGTCGGATCCGGGGGGCGGGTTCCTCGCGGAACAGCCAGAGCACCACGGCCGCCCCGGCGACGGCGTTGACGGCGCCGGTGAGCAGGGCGCCGTCGCCCGGTCCGAGGGCGGGCAGGATCAGGAACGGGAAGGCGAGGCCGCCGATCAGCGCGCCCACGTAGTCGGCGGCGAACAGGTCGGCGACGGCGCGTCCGGCGTCCTCGCGCCGGATCCGTTGGATGAGGGTCATCAGCAGGGGGATCTCGGCGCCGATCAGGACGCCGATCAGGCAGGTGAGGCCGACCATGGCGGCCTGGTAGCGGCCGATCCAGGCCCAGCAGGAGTAGAGCGCGAGGACGGAGAGTCCGCCGGTGAGCGCGAGCGCGCATTCGACGAGGGCGAAGGCGGTGGCGGGCCGGCTGGTGAACCGTTTGGCGAGCAGTGAGCCGAGGCCCATCGCGAACACCATGACGGAGAGCACGACGGAGGTTTGGGTGACCGTGTCCCCGAGCAGGTAGTCGCCGAGCGCCACGAGTTCGAGCTCGTAGACGAGTCCGCAGGCCGCGCAGACGAACGCGGCCAGCAGGACGGTCAGGCGGGCGAGCCGGGGGCTGGAGCGCAGCCGGGACCGACGGCGGGCGGGCGGGAGTGGGGCGAGGCCTCGCCCGGGCCGGGGTGGGGCGCCGTCGTCGAGGTCCACGCGCGGGCGTGCGGGCGGACCGGTCGGATGGTTGATCACGAACAAACGCTAGGGGACGTGCGGGACGGATGGATGCGCCCATCCGACGGACAGTGGGCGACATCGGATTGACGAACCGTTCCTGCGTACGATTCGTAGGCCTGGGCCGGGCGGCCTACGGCCGGATCGGTGTTCCGGTCCGGACTTCCGGCGGTCATGCCCCGGCCACCCCGGTCACCACCAGCGAGGAGCGGGTGCACACCAGCTGCCCCTCCTGCGGGTAGGCGTGCCAGGTGCGCCAGAGCAGCCGGTCCGCGCCGCCCTGGGTGACCAGCGCGGTGAAGGCGCTCGGGTCGCCCGGGAAGACCCCGGCGAGGCCCCGCGGGTGCCCCTCGACGAGGGCCAGCAGCTCCTGGGCGCGGGCCGCGAAGTCGTGCGGCGGCAGCGCCTCGATCCGGGCAGCGAACTCGTACTCCCAGCCGCCGACCTGCTTGGCCACCCGGGCCGGCAGCGGGGTGCGGCGGCCGGGCAGGCAGGCGACGGTCTCCAGGCACTGGCCGGGGCCCGCGTCGATCACCACCTGGTGGGAGGCGCCCAGCAGGCGCAGCTGGAGGGTGCCGGGCGTGCCCGGGTGGCCGCCCCCGTCGAGTCTCAGGTCGCGGACGGCGAGAGCGGGCAGCGGGTCGCCGCCGAGGCACCAGGCGAGGTCACCCGCCCGGGTGTCCGTGTAGGAGGTCTGCAGTGTGGTGAGCATGCTCGGCTCCGCGTTTCAGCTCCGTGCGCGCCCGCCGAGCAGCAGCGAGTAGGCCTAGGCGATGGCGAGGCTGTTCGTGGCTGTGCGGCCCTGGGCGCGGCCGACCGTGGAAGGAAGGATTCCGGCTGGAGATTCAGCAGCAGAGAAGCACGAATACGCCGGGTCCGCCGGTGATTTACCCAACTTTGTCAAGCATTCACCGTTTCGAGCACACCTGCTTCCCGGCTCTGATCGAGCCCGTGTACGAGTCTGCACAGCGCGCGCCCCTGTCACCGGATCGTGCGCCGTGCGCGCCGGGTGTGCGCTGCCCGGGCGCATCACACACCGCCGCCCTCCAGGCGCGGGGCGTGGAGGGCGGCGGGGGAGTGCCCGGATGCTCGGAAGGATTGCCGCAATGATGGCAAACAAGCAAGCTGATCAAGGAAGTTGATGAGCCATCAGCACTGATGTCGGATCACGGACATCCCTGTTCGAAGGGCGTGAAAGGGGGCGTGCGGTCCCTCACAGGCGCCGCAGGCGGGTGACGGCCTCCTGGAGGACCTCGTCCTTTTTGCAGAAAGTGAAGCGGACCAGGCTACGGCCGGCCTCCACGTCGTCGTAGAACACCGCGTTCGGGATGGCGACGACGCCGCAACGGCCGGGCAGGGCACGGCAGAAGTCGATGCCGTCCTTCTCGCCGAGCGGCGTGATGTCGGTGGTGACGAAGTAGGTGCCCTCGGGGGTGAAGGCCCGGAAGCCGGCCGCGGTGAGGCCGCCGAGCAGCAGGTCGCGCTTGCCCAGCAGGTCGGCGCGGAGGGTGTCGAAGTACGTGTCGGGCAGCCGCAGGGCCTCGGCGACGGCGTACTGGAAGGGGCCGGCGCTGACGTAGGTGAGGTACTGCTTCGCGGTGCGCACGGCCGCGACCAGGTCCGGGCTCGCGGTGACCCAGCCGACCTTCCAGCCGGTGAAGGAGAAGGTCTTGCCGGCGGAGGAGATGGTGACGGTGCGTTCGCGCATGCCGGGCAGGGCCGCGAGGGGGTGGTGGACGGCGCCGAAGACCAGGTGCTCGTAGACCTCGTCGGTGACGACCAGCAGGTCGTGCTCGACGGCGAGCGCGGCGACGGCGGCGAGCTCCTCGGCGGTGAGGACGGTGCCGGTGGGGTTGTGCGGGGTGTTGATCAGCAGCAGCCGGGTGCGCGGGGTGATCAGGGCGCGCAGCTCGTCCAGGTCGGGACGGAAGGCCGGGGCGCGCAGGGTGAGCGGCACCCGGGTGGCGCCGGCCATCGCGATGCAGGCGGCGTAGGAGTCGTAGAAGGGTTCGAGGGCGATCACCTCGTCGCCGGGCTCCAGCAGGGCCAGCAGGGTGGCGGCGATGGCCTCGGTGGCGCCGGCGGTGACCAGCACCTCGGTGTCCGGGTCGTACGCGAGGCCGTGGAAGCGCTGCTGGTGCTCGGCGATCGCGGTGCGCAGCTCGGGGACGCCGGGGCCGGGCGGGTACTGGTTGCCCCGGCCCTCGCGCAGGGCCCGTACGGCCGCCTCGCGGACCTCCTCGGGCCCGTCGGTGTCGGGGAATCCCTGGCCGAGGTTGATCGATCCGGTGGCCGTGGCCAGGGCCGACATCTCGGCGAAGATCGTCGTGCCCATCCCGGTCAGTCGGCGGTTCAGCAGCGGCCTGGTACCCATCGGTGGCTCCTCACGGCTCGTCGTCAGGGCCATCCTGGGTCAGCCGGGGGCCGGGGACAAGAACGGCCCACCACCGGCGCGGAGGGCGGTGGCGGGCCGGACCGGAGTACCGGGACGGGATCAGGCCTCGTCGGTGCCCTCGCCGTCCTCGCCGTCCTCGCCCTCGATCTCGTTCTGGAGGCCGAGGCGCTCGACGATCCACTGCTCGAAGCCGACCGCGGCCTGGGTCCAGTTGGCGGTGGTGGTGACGAAGTAGTCCAGGTTGACGCCGGTGCCGACGATCATCTGGGCCTCGCCGATCAGGCGGACCACGCCGTCCTCGTGGGTGTGGGTGTAGACCTTGGGCCAGAGGGTCTCGCGGTTCCACTCGTCGATCAGGTCGAGGATCTCGCCCTTCTTCTCCAGCGGGTAGGCGCGGTCGTAGAAGGCGCGCACCGCGAAGAGCTCCTTCTGCTCGCCGCGGAACATGTAGTAGACGCGGAAGCCCTCCCAGGGGGCGGTGAGGTCGCCCTCCTCGTCCACGACGTGCTTGAGCTGCATCTGGTCCAGCAGCTGGGTGACCAGGGCCTGGTCCGGGACGATGATCGGCGGCGGGCCGGCCGGCCGCCCGCCCTGGCCGCCGGGCTGGCCGCCCTGGGGAACGCCGAAGGACGGGATGGACGACGGGTCGATGCTCATGGGGGTCCTCTTCCTCAGTGCACGTGGTGGCCGGCAATGAGAGGCCGCCCTTTTCACCTCCCATCCTGCCTCATCCGGGGCTCCGCTCACAGGGGTGGCCGAGGGGCGCGTCGATCTTCGTCCGGCGCTCCTCCCGCCGTCGTCCGGCGGTTCCGGCGGCGGTGGGACGGGTGTCGGTCACCGAGGGTGTGCGGGGCTCGGGCCGGGGGTGGGAACCCCGGTGGGGTGTGGGCCCCCGGAGGGGCGCGCGTGAGCCACGTCACGCGCCCGGCGCGCTGGTTCGGCTGCCGTCCCGGCCGGATGCGGTTAGCGTGCGACGGAACTCGATTCGATCAAATCCCGGCCAGGCCGGGGGAGTTGAGCTGTCCTGAGGTGGACTGTCCGAAATTGAGGGGGGAACAGGAGTGGGTGGAGCGGCGACGGGGGACGGCGCGACGCTCGGGGCGCTGCTGCGGAGCATCCGGCTGGACCGGGGCATGACGCAGGAGCAACTGGGCGAGGCGACCGGGCTGAGCGTGCGGTCGATCCGGGACCTGGAGCGGGGGGTGTCCTGTCCGCGGGTGTCCACGCTCAGGCTGCTGACCCAGGCCTGGAGCCTGCCGGACGTCCAGGTGGCCGAGCTGCACCGGCTGGCGCGCAGCCGGCGGGACCGGACGCGGCGGCTGCTGCGACGGGCGGCGGCGGAGTGACGGCGGCCGCCCCCGCCGCCGGAGCGGAGGGGGCGGCCCGGGTGCCGGACGCCCGGCGGTGCTACTTCTCCAGCGGCCCCCGGCCGCGGACGGTCAGGCGGTCGCCCGCCTCGTCCCGCTCGACCAGGACGGTGTCCCCGTCGTGCACCGCGCCGGACAGGATCGCCCGGGCCAGCTGGTCGCCGATCGCGGACTGCACCAGGCGGCGCAGCGGGCGGGCGCCGTACGCCGGGTCGTAGCCGGTGAGCGCCAGCCAGTCGCGGGCGGCCGCGGAGACCTCCAGGGTGAGCCGCCGCTCCCGCAGCCGCTCGCCCAGGCGGGCCACCTGGAGGTCGACGATCCGGCTCAGCTCGCCGGTGCCCAGCGGCTCGAAGACCACGATGTCGTCCAGCCGGTTGAGGAACTCCGGCTTGAACGCGGACCGGACGGCGCCCAGCACCAGCTCCCGCTTGCGTTCCTCCGGGGTGGCCGGGTCCACCAGGTACTGGCTGCCCAGGTTGGAGGTGAGGATCAGGATGGCGTTGCGGAAGTCCACCGTGCGGCCCTGCCCGTCGGTGAGCCGCCCGTCGTCCAGCACCTGGAGCAGGACGTCGAAGACCTCCGGGTGCGCCTTCTCCACCTCGTCCAGCAGCACCACGCTGTACGGGCGGCGGCGGACGGCCTCGGTGAGCTGGCCGCCCTCCTCGTAGCCGACGTACCCGGGCGGGGCGCCGACCAGGCGGGAGACCGTGTGCTTCTCGCCGTACTCGCTCATGTCGATCCGGACCATCGCCCGCTCGTCGTCGAACAGGAAGTCGGCCAGGGCCTTGGCGAGTTCGGTCTTGCCGACACCGGTCGGGCCGAGGAACAGGAAGGAGCCGGTCGGGCGGTCCGGGTCGGCGACGCCGGAGCGGGTGCGCCGCACCGCGTCCGAGACGGCCTGCACGGCCTCCTGCTGGCCGATCAGGCGTCGGCCCAACTCCTCCTCCATGCGCAGGAGTTTGGCGCTCTCGCCCTCCAGCAGCCGGCCGGCCGGGATGCCCGTCCAGGAGGAGACCACGTCGGCCACGTCGTCCGGGCCGACCTCCTCCTTGACCATCGAGGCGGAGGTGTCCTGGCCTGCGGCGCGCTCCTGTGCCTCGGCGAGCTCCGCCTCGGCGGCCGGGATCTCGGCGTACATCAGCTTGGACGCCCGCTCGAAGTCCCCGTCGCGCTGGGCACGTTCGAGTGCGCCCTGGAGGTCGTCCAGCCGCTCCTTGAGCTCGCCGACCCGGTTGAGGCTCTTCTTCTCCTGCTCCCAGCGCGCCGTCAGCACGCTCAACTGCTCGTTCCGGTCGGCGAGATCGCGCCGCAGCCGGGCCAGACGGTCCACCGAGGCCGGGTCGGACTCCTTCTCCAGGGCCAGTTCCTCCATCCGCAACCGGTCCACGGAGCGCTGGAGTTCGTCGATCTCGACCGGGGAGGAGTCGATCTCCATCCGCAGCCGGGAGGCCGCCTCGTCGACCAGGTCGATCGCCTTGTCGGGCAGGAAGCGGGAGGTGATGTAGCGGTTGGACAGGGTGGCCGCGGCGACCAGGGCGGCGTCCGAGATCTGCACCTTGTGGTGCGCCTCGTACCGGCCCTTGAGGCCGCGCAGGATGGCGATCGAGTCCTCCACGCTGGGCTCGCCGACCAGCACCTGCTGGAAGCGGCGCTCCAGGGCCGGGTCCTTCTCGATCCGCTCGCGGTACTCGTCCAGCGTGGTGGCGCCGACCATCCGCAGCTCGCCGCGGGCCAGCATCGGCTTGAGCATGTTGCCCGCGTCCATCGCGGAGTCGCCGCCGGCGCCCGCGCCGACCATGGTGTGCAGCTCGTCGATGAAGGTGACGACCTGGCCGTCGGAGGCCTTGATGTCGTTCAGGACGGCCTTCAGCCGCTCCTCGAACTCGCCGCGGAACTTGGCGCCCGCGACCATCGCGCTGAGGTCCAGCGCGACCAGCCGCTTGCCGCGCAGCGACTCCGGCACGTCGCCGGCCACGATGCGCTGGGCCAGGCCCTCGACCACGGCGGTCTTGCCGACGCCCGGCTCGCCGATCAGCACCGGGTTGTTCTTCGTCCGGCGGGAGAGCACCTGGACCACCCGGCGGATCTCGTGGTCGCGGCCGATCACCGGGTCGAGCTTGCCGTCCCGGGCGGCCTGGGTGAGGTCGGTGCCGTACTTCTCCAGCGCCTTGTAGGTGCCCTCCGGGTCCGGTGAGGTGACCCGGCCGCTGCCGCGGACGTCCTTGAACGCGGCGAGCAGCGCCTTCGGCGCGGCACCCTGGTGCGCCAGCAGTTCGGCCACCTGGCCGCCCTCGGCGGCCAGGCCGACCATCAGGTGCTCGGTGGAGACGTACTGGTCGTCCAGGTCGTTCGCGCGCCTGCCGGCCTCGGTGAGCACCGCGACGGTGTCCCGGGCGAGCTGGGGCGCGGCGACCGTCGAGCCCATCGCGCTGGGCAGCGCGGCCGCCTGGCGGCGGGCCTCGGCGTCGACCCGGGCGACGTCGGCCCCGACCGCCTCCAGCAGGGGCCGGGCGATGCCCTCGGGCTGCTCCAGCAGGGCGATCAGGATGTGCACCGGCCTGACGTCCGGGTTGCCGGCCGTGCCCGCCTGCCGGATCGCGGCGGACAGGGCGTCCTGCGTCTTGGTGGTGAACTTGCTGGCGTCCACTGCTGGGGGGTCCTCCCTCGTCGTCCTTCACTACTGCTGCGTACAGCATGCACTAACTTGAGTCTATTCCGCTCAACTTTCTGTTTCCCGCTTCCGTCTCAACTTCTCGGCGAACGTGTGACCGACCGCCGGGTCAGCCCCAGCAGCTCCCGGGCCGGCCCGCCCGGCCGCTGCCCGGCCGGCCAGACCGCGCGCAGCGGCCGCCGCAGGTCCAGCTCCGCCACCAGCGGCACCTCGACCAGCCGCCGGGTGGCCAGCTCCTCCGTCACCGCCAGCTCGCTCAGGCAGACCGGCCCCGCCCCGGTCATCGCCGCCGCCTTCAGCGCGGTGGACGAGGCCAGCTCCATCCGGGGCCGCGCCACGCCCCCGTACGGCCGCAGGGCCATCTCCAGCACCTCCCGGGTGCCCGAGCCGGGCTCGCGCAGCGCCAGCGGGGTGGCCGCCAGCTCGGCCCCGGTCAGCGGGGCGCGGCGGCGCGCCCACGGGTGCCCGGGCGCCACCACGACCACCAGCCGGTCGGCGGCCACCACCACGCCGGCCAGCCCGGGCGGGGTGGTGGGGCCCTCGACGAAGCCGAGATCGGCGTCCCCGTCCAGGACGTGCCCGGCGACCTCCGCCGAGTTCGCCGTCCGCAGCGTCACCGCCGTCCCCGGGCTGGCCTCGGACAGGCCCAGCAGCCAGCCGGGCATCAGGTACTCGGCGACCGTCAGACTGGCCACCACCCGCAGCTTGGCGTCCCGCCGCTCGCGCAGCGCGTCGATCCCGGCATCCAGCGCCTGCGCCGCCTCCACCACCTGCCGGGCCCACTCGACCACCAGCCGGCCCGCCTCGGTCGGCCGGCTGCCCCGGGGCGAGCGGTCCAGCAGCGGGACGCCGACCTGCCGCTCCATGCCCTTGATCCGGGCACTGGCGGTCGGCTGGGTGACGCCCAGCTCGGCCGCCGCCCGTCCGACACTGCCCAGCCGGGCCACCGCGAGCAGCAGTTCCAGGGCGCCGAGTTCGGGGACGTGCGGAGAGAGGGCCATAGGTTCAGGCTATGCCCCCATAGAAGCCCCGGCGCTACCGGCCGCCCGGCCTTCCGGGCGACGGTGGGGACATGTCCACTTTGGCCGGTATCCGCCCCCTCGCCCGCCCCGCCGTCCGCCGCCGGCCCGACCTCGCCCAACTCGGCCCCAACTGGTACGCCGCCGTGATGGGCACCGCGATCCTGGCGAACGGCGCCGCCGTGCTGCCGGTGCGGCCGCCCGGGCTGACCGCCTTCGGCGAGGCGATGTGGGCGCTCGCGCTGGCCGCCCTGCTGGTGCTGGCCGGAGCCCGGCTGGTCCACCTGACCCGGCACCGCGAGGCGGCCCGCGCCCAGCTGCTGGACAACCCGGCCACCGCGGTCTTCTACGGCTGCCCGCCGATGGCGCTGCTGGCGGTCGGGCTGGGCACCCTGCTGCTCGGCTCCCGGGTCATCGGCACCGGCCCGGCGGTCGCCCTGGACGCGGTGCTGTGGAGCCTCGGCACCCTGTACGCGCTGGCCGTGGCCGGCGGCATCCCGTACCTGATGATCACCCGGCACCGGCTCTCCGCCCTGGAGGCCAACCCGACCTGGCTGCTGCCCGTGGTCGCCCCGCTGGTCGCCTCCGCCTGCGGCCCCGCGCTCGTCCCCCACCTGCCGGCCGGGACGGCCCAGCAGGCCATGCTGTACGGCTGCTGGGCGCTGTTCGGGGTCGGCCTGCTGGCCACCCTGGTGCTGCTGCCGGTGGTGTTCACCGGGCTGCTCCACAGCAAGCTGCCCGCCCTGGCGCTCACCCCCTCGCTGTTCCTGGTGCTCGGCCCGCTCGGCCAGTCCGTCACCGCGGTCCACCAGCTCGCCGACGCCGCCCGCCCGGTGCTGCCCGCGCTGGCGCCCGCCATGGCCGACCTCGCCGAGCTGTACGGCGTGGCGGTGATCGGCGTCGCCATGCTCTGGCTGGCCGTCGCGCTCACCGCCAACCTGCGGGCCCGGAGGGCCGGGATGCCGTTCGCGATGACCTGGTGGGCGTACACCTTCCCGGTCGGCACCTGCGTCACCGGAGCCTCCGCGCTCGCCCGGCACACCGGCTTCGGGGGCTTCAGCGGCCTGGCCGTCGGCCTGTACCTGCTGCTGGCGCTCGCCTGGGTGCTCGCCGCGGGCGGCACCGCCGCCGGGCTGGCACGGGGCCGGCTGCTGGCCCGCTGAGGCGGCGCCGGACCCCCGGGCCTGCGTGAACGCGCAGCTCAGGAGCATGCGGCCGGTGCAGGAACGCGCACGGCCGGGCAACGGCGCTGCCGGGTGGTGCCGACGCCCCCGGGCCACCCCGGTTCCACCGGAATCCACCCCGCCGTCCGGACCGTCGCGCCCGCGGCCGGATGCAGGTAGCTGCAATTGCGCGAACATGCACTCGGGCGGCACTTGTTCACCGGCCGTCACGCTGTGAGGGTGGAGACACGCCAAGTCGTCCGGGCAACCGCAGCCCGATGGTGGCGACTCGCTCTTCGATGCTGACCGCAGGTGCGACATCCCGCGCCGGTGGAACGGGGGGGAAGAGCGCCGGGCCGGGGCCCATGTGTGGTGATGGCCCCCGGACCGGACCCGTCGAGGCGTTGCTGCTCCGCCTCGACGGGAGCGCCTTGACTGGCGTACCGATGGCGGCCCCCGGACGACCCGGCGTGCGACGGCACCCGGGCCCGGGGTCCGCCGTCCCACCCGGTACCGTGACCGCCTGATCCATGATCACGCCGTACCGGCCCACCGGTGCCACGGCTCGTGCGGCGGGGAGCACGGGCAGACCAGGGGAGAGGCGTCCGGCAGGGAGAGTGCGACGTGACGGCGGAACCGGCGGTCACACCGCACCACGGGCCCGTGGGCGAGGAGCCCGACGAGGCCGCCCGGCAGCTCTACCTGGCCATCATCGCCGAGGGCGGCCGCGTCCCCACCGGCGAGGTCGCCGACGTCGACCGAGGAGCGCTCCAACAACTCATCGACATCGGCCTGTTGATGGTCAACCGGATGGACCGCTGCTACACCGCGGTCAGCCCGCGCTCGGTCAGCGACCGCCTCGGCGCCGAACTGCGCAGCGAGGCCACCCGGCTGCTGGTCCGCGCGGAGAACCTCCCGGGCGCCCTGGACGGCCTCACCCGGGCCTACGACGCGATGCCCCGCCCGACCGACCGGGCCGGCGGCGCCGTCCACGTCGAGGGGCACGTCCACATCCGCCAGCGGATCTCCCAACTGGTCTCCGACTGCCGCTCCGAGGTCCTCACCGCCCAGCCCGGCCACCGGCCCGCCGACACCCTCCAGGTCGCCCTCCTCCAGGACGTCCAACTGCTCCAGCGCGGCTGCTCGCTGCGCACCATCTACCAGCCGGTCGCGCTCGCCGACCCGCCCGCCCTCGCCTACGCCGAGGAGGTCATCCGGCACGGCTCGCTCATCCGGGTGCTCGACGAGCCCTTCCAGCGGCTGATCGTCTTCGACCGCTCCGTCGCCGTGATCTCCGCCAACGACGACAACAGCACCGCCGCCTTCATCACCGACCCGGCCACCATCACCTACCTGGTCGGCACCTTCGAACGCGACTGGGCGCGCGCCGACACCGCCGAGGGCGCCGCCCTCGGCCAGGCAACCGCCCGCACCATCCCCGACCGGGTCGGAAGGCTGCTCGCCCGCGGCCTCACCCAGCGCGCCGTCGCCACCCGGCTGGGCCTGAGCGAACGCACCGTCGCCGCCCACATCTCCCGGCTGCGCGACCGCTACGGCGCGCAGACCCTCTTCCAGCTCGGCTGGCTGATGCGAGGCGCCCGCGATGACCGATGAGCCGGGCCCGGCCGAGCGGGCCCTCTACCTCGCCGCCGTCCGGGGCGGCGGCCGGCTGCGCCCCGAGGACCTCGCCCCCGCCGACCGACCCACCCTGGCCGCCCTCGTCGCCCGCGGCCTGCTCACCCCCACCGCCACCGGTTGGACCGCCGCCAGCCCGCGCGCCCTCGGCGACCGGATCGGCCTCGAACTGCGCACCCGCGCCGTCCGCCTGCTGCGGCACGCCGAGCGGCTCCCGGGCACCCTCGGGCCGCTGTCCCGCGCCTACGACGAGGCGCGCAGCCCGGTCGGGGGGCCGCCGGCGGTCGGTTCCCGGGCCGTTGGTTCTGTGGGCTCCCCGGCCACAGGCTCCCCGGCCGTCGCCCTCGGCGGCACCGTCGGCGGCACCGTCCTCGGCGCCGCCGAGGTCCGCGGGCGGGTCAGCGAACTCGTCTCGGAGTGCCGGGAGGAGGTCCTGGCCGCCCAGCCCGGACCGCGGCCGCTCGAAGGACTCCGGATGGCCCTCGCCCAGGACCTCTCGCTGCTCCGCCGCGGCTGCTCGCTGCGCACCCTCTACCAGCCGGTCACCCTCGCCGACGCCGGCGTGCGGAGCCAGGTCGTCCTGCGCACCGGGCAGGGCGCCCAGGTGAGGGTCCTCGCCGAGCCCTACGAGCGGCTGCTGGTCTTCGACCGCGCGGTGGCCGTCATCCCCGCCGCCGAGGACCTCAGCCGGGCCGCCTTCCTCACCGACCCCACCACCGTCGCCTACCTCGCCGCCCGGTTCGAACGCGACTGGGCCCGCGCCACCCCCGCCGGCCGCCACCTCGACCCGCCGTCCGTCACCACCGTGCGGATCGGCCGGCTGCTCGCCCGCGGCCTCACCCAACGGGCCGTCGCCACCCGGCTGGGCGTGAGCGAACGCACCGTCGCCGCCCACATCTCCCGGCTGCGCGACCGCTACGGCGCCCACACCCTCTTCCACCTCGGCTGGCGGCTGCGGGGCGAGCACCATGACTGACACGCCCGCCACCCCGTTCACCGCCGCCCGCGCCCTCCACCCCGCCGTCCTGCGCGAGGGCGGCCGGGTGCGGGCGGCCGAAGTCGGCGCGGAGGACGGGTCGGCGCTCCAACGGCTGGTGGAACTCGGGCTGCCGGTACCGCAGTTGGTGGACGGTTCGTACAGCGCGATGGATCCCCGGGCGGTCGACTGCGCGGCAGGAGCCACCGGACTCGGCTGCGCGATCCGGGTACTGGACCGTCCCTTCACCCGTTTCCTGGTCTTCGACCCCACCGTGGCCGTGATCCCGGCGGCTCCCGACAACACGGTCGTCGCTCTCGTCGAGGCCCCGCGATGCCGGCCTACCCGGTCGGGGTCTTCGAACAACAGTGGCAGCAGGCGCAGGTTGTGGATCGGGTTGCCCCGGCGGCCACTTCGATGGAGCCCGCCGCCCACCAGCAGGTCGGTCGGCTGCTCGCCCGCGGCCT
>NZ_JBSHBN010000024.1:26713-74623 GCF_053612025.1 Kitasatospora sp. NPDC054768 | reverse complement strand
CCCTGGAATCCCAGGGAACGGCAGGGCCTCACGGCGTTCCGGCCCGGTGTCCGGCCCGGCGTCGTCGTCAGCCCAGCGCGAGGTTGCGCAGCACCAGCCCAGTGGCCGGCTTCGGCCCGAAGGAGGTGGACTTGCGCGGCATGGTGACGCCCTGTTCGGCCAGCCGTCTCACCACCGACTCCCGGACCGGGTGCAGCAGGACGGCGGTGCCGCCGGTGCGCGCGGCCTCCTGCTCGGCGGCCACGGCGGTGTGCAGGTAGCCGATGTCGTCCGGGCCGTCGGGGACGTGCCAGGTGTGGTCCAGCAGGGTGGCGTGCAGGACGGTGGCATCCAGGTGGCGCCACTCCTCGGGCCGGCCCTGCGGCACGGTGGCGTCGAGCAGGGACTCCTCGGGCTCGCCGAGCAGCCAGTAGACGCCGTCGCCGCCGGTGAGGACGAAGCCGTTGCCGCCGTGCCGCTTCTGCTCGGCGAGGGCCTGGAGCGCGGCGGACAGCGGCCCGGGTACCTCCTTGACCTTCCACTGGTCGCCGAGCCGCTCCAGTGCCTCGGCCATCGGCAGCCGGTACAGCACGCGGTGGATGGCGCGGACCCGCAGCGGGTAGCGGGCGGTGTCCACCAGGAGCACCAGGCCGCGGTCCCAGGGGCTGCGCGGCAGGTGGCGGTGCTCGCGCTGGAGGCGCAGGTACATCTCCCAGCGGTGGTGGCCGTCGGCGATCAGCGCCCGGCAGGTGGCGAGGTCGCGGCTGATCCCGGCGATCTCGGCGGGGTCGGTGACCGCCCACAGCCGGTGGTGGGTGCCGTCGCTGGTGGCGGTGGAGAGCAGCGGCTCGCGCTCGACCGTCCGTTCGATCACGCCGGAGGCGCCGCCGTTGCCCCGGTAGGTGAGCAGCAGCGGTTCCAGGTTGGCCCGGGTGGTGCGCATCAGGCCGACCCGGTCGGCGACCGGCCGCGGCATCACGTCCTCGTGCGGGAGCACCACGCCGCCCTCGCGGCCGCTCACCGCGAGGGCGCCGATCAGGCCGCGCTGGAGCAGTTCGGGGGAGTCGTCGGTGGCCGGCACCCGTTGCTCGTAGACGTAGAGCGCGGGCTCGGGGTCGGCGGCCAGGATGCCCTCGCGTTGCCAGGCGGCCAGGAGCCGGGCGGCGTGCCGGTAGCGGGTGTCGCGGTCGGGGCGGTCGCCGGCGTCCTCGGGTTCGGGCCTGGGAAGGATCAGCCGGACCACGTTGTGCGGGTCGGCGGTCTCCAGGTCGAGCCGGCGGCCCGGATCCACGACGTCGTACGGCGGGGACATCACCGCGGCCAGGGCGCCGACCCGGTCGGGGACGTAGCGCAGGCCGCGGAAGGGGGACAGGGACAGGCCGGCGGTGGCGACGTGCCCGGGATCACCGGGGCCGCCCTCGGGAGTCTCGACTCCGTCTTCTGCACTGGGTGTGCTCATTCTGGGCATCGTAACCGGGTACGCGTTGTTGAGAGATCGGAATGCCCGTGCCGAGTCGTGGGCCGGGTGTGCGACCGAGGGCGAGGTACGGCATGGACGACGGGCAGGAACGGGTGGACGGCGGCGGCCCGGTCGAGTCGGGCGGACCGGTCGGGCCGGTCGGTGCCACCCGCGGGGATGCTCCGGCCGGCGGCGTGCCGGTCCGTGCACCGGGCGACGAAGCACCGGGCGGCGGCGCAGGGGTCGGCAGCGCGGGGGTCGACGGTACCGGGGTCGGAGGGGTGCCGCGGCAGAGCCGTTCCGGGGAGCCCGCCGGGGACGTGTACGACTGGTTCCGAAGGGGTGCCCAGCTGCTGGCCCAGGGGCATCCGGCGGCCGCCGAGCAGCTGCTCGCCCGGGCGGTGGCGGCCGAGCCGCAATCGCGCAGCATCCGGGAGGCGTTGGCGCGGGCCCAGTTCGACGCGGGCTCGTACGCGGCGGCCCTGGGGAACTTCCGTGCCGTGGCGCTCGCGGACCCGGCGGACGACTACGCTCAGTTCGGGTGGGGTGTCGCGGCGGCCCGGCTGGGCGATTTCGAGACTTCCGCCGAGCACCTGGCGCTGGCCGTGGCGATGCGGCCGGAGAGCGACCACTACCGGCAGGCGCTGCGGCAGACCCGCGCGACCCTGGCGGCCCGGGCCGGGGCGTACGGCCCGCTGCTGCCGGGAGCACCCGGGTACGCGGCGCCCCCGGCGGGTGCCGAGGGCCCGGCCGGAGGGTCGGCGGGCGACGCCGGCGCGGGCAACGGTGCCGACGACGGCGCCTGACCGGTCGGCGCGAGGACCGGCCGTACACCGTGACGGACTCCGCGACGGAGACCGTGGCGGACCAGTGACGGAAACCGTGGCGGACCAGTGACGGACGCCGTGACAGGCTCCGCCACGCACGAGTGACGGAAGCCGCGCCGCACGAGGACGTGCGGCGCGGACGACGCAGTGAACGACGACGCAGTGAATGAGGTAGCGCAGCCATGACCGAGACGGCCACCCCCGTGCGACGGACCGCCCCCGGCGGCAGCGAGCGGCCGCTGACCGACGCGTACGACACCGCGCTGCTGGACCTGGACGGCGTGGTCTACGCGGGCGCGCACGCGATCGAGCACGCGGTGGACGCGCTGGACGCCGCCCGCACGGCCGGGATGCGGCTCGCCTACGTGACCAACAACGCCTCCCGCCCGCCGCGGGTGGTGGCGGAGCACCTGACCGAGCTGGGCGTCCCGGCCGAGCCGGCCGACGTGATCAACTCGGCCCAGGCCGCCGCCCGGCTGGTCGCCGAGAAGGTGCCGGCCGGCTCGAAGGTGCTGGTCGTGGGCGGGCTCGGACTGGAGGAGGCGCTGGCCGAGCTGGGGCTGGTCGCGGTCCGCTCGTTGGCCGACGGTCCGCTCGCGGTGGTCCAGGGCTTCGACCCCTCGGTGGGGTGGACGGACCTGGCGGAGGCCTCGTACGCCGTGCAGAGCGGTCTGCCGTGGGTGGCGTCCAACCTGGACCTGACGGTGCCGAGGGCCCGTGGCATCGCGCCCGGCAACGGCACCCTGGTGGCGGCGGTGCGGGCGGCGACCGGGGTGGAGCCGGAGGTGGCGGGCAAGCCGCTGCCGCCGATGCACCGGGAGACCGTGCTGCGTACCGGTGCGGAGCGTCCGCTGGTGGTCGGGGACCGGCTGGACACCGACATCGAGGGCGCGTTCAACGGCGGGGTGGACAGCCTGCTGGTGTTCACCGGGGTGACCACGCCGGAGCTGCTGCTGGCGGCCCCGGTCGAGCACCGGCCGACCTACCTGGCCGCCGACCTGCGCGGACTGCTCGTCCCCCACCCCGCGGTGGCGGCCGTGGACGGCGGCTTCGGGTGCGGCGGCTGGGTCGCGGGCGTCGAGGCCGGTGTGCTGCGGCTGTCCGGGGCGGGGGACCGCTGGGACGGCCTGCGGGCGCTGTGCGCGGCGGCGTGGACGGTGCTGGACGCGGGCGGCGCGCCGGTGGACGGCCGCAAGGCACTGGCCGATCTGGGGTTCTGAGAACAGGTCGGCGGTCGACCCGGGGCCGCCCTCGGCAGCGCCGGGTCCGACGGCCGGGTCCGACGGCACCGGGACGGGTCCGGGACGGGCCCGGCGGCCGAACTCGGGACCGGTTCGGCGGCCCGGCTCAGAGCAGGGTGCGCAGTCGCAGCAGGTCGCGGAAGCCCGCCTCCAGCCTGACCCGGCCGCTCGCCCAGGCGGAGGCGAAGCCGAGCCGCCCGCCGACCAGTGCGACCAGGTCGTCGCTGGTCATGGTGAGCCGGATCTCCGCCTTCCCGGCCGGGGCGCCGGGGGAGACCACCACGTCCTGGATCCGGCCGTCGCGCAGTCGCCCGGTGAAGGTCAGGTCGAGGTCGGTGATCCGGCAGCTGAGCGAACGGTCGAGGGCCGCGGCCTTGCGGACGTCGCCGGTGGACTTCGCCATGTTCCGGCTGAGCTGCTCCAGTGCCTCCCGGCACTCCTCGGCGTTCGCCACGGGGCGGCTCCCTCCCCCGGTCGTTACGGTGCTGACTGCGGGCCACGGTACCTCAGGCGGGTTTTGGCGGTAGCGTCGTCCGTGGGGTGCCCGGACGTCGTCCGTGGGGTGCCCGGAACGGCCCGGGTACTGAGGGCGACGGAGCGACGCGCGTACGCGATTGGGAGGCACCCGGATGCTGCCGAGGACGGTTCGGGGAGTGGTGGAGACCGCCGCCGGAGTGGTCGAGGAGGTCGGCAAGCTGGTCGTCGGGACGGCGACCTCGATCCTGGAGAAGGCCGGGGTGGACGTCGCCGGGGTCGAGCGCCGGCTGGGCGGCCAGTTCCCGCCGTCGGTGGAGACCTTGCAGACCCTGGCCGGGGAGGCGGTCACCGCCGGGCGCGCCGGGGTGGACCTGGCGGTCGGTGTGGCGCGCAACGAGGCGGAGAAGGTCTTCGAGAAGGTCGGCGACCAGGTGACCAAGGTCGGCGTGGTGCTGGCGTACCTGGAGACCAAGCTGCGCGAGGTCGAGGAGGAGGCCCCGGCGGCCGGGTCCGGGCCGGAGTCGTACGAGGCCGAGGAGCCGGTGCCGGCGCCGCGGGCCGGTGACCTGTTCGGGCGCGGCTGGGAGTTCGAGGAGGAGCGCTCGGCGGTCCCGGCGACGGGGGAGCCGATAGTCGCCGAGCGGGTGGAGGTGGACGAGCCGGTCGAGGTCGATCCACCGGTTCCGCCCGTGTCCCGGGCCGCCCCGGTCCCGCCGGAGGCGCCCGCGGCCGAGGAGAGCGCCGCCGGGGAGAGTCCGGCGAAGAAGAGCGCCGCCGGGGAGAGTCCGGCGAAGAAGAGCGCCGCCAAGAAGAGCACACCGAGGAAGAGCGCGGCCGAGAAGCCGGCGACGACGGGGACGGCAGGGAAGGGGACGGCCAGGAAGGGGACGGCGGCCGGGAAGGCCACCGCGAAGAAGAAGACGACGACCGTGAAGAAGACCGCCACCGCCAAGCAGACCGAGGCCCGGTCCGAGGCCGCCACCCGGTCAGGGACGCCCGCGAAGCGTGCCGCGACCAGGAGGACCACCGTCCGCAAGGCCACCAGCACGAAGAAGCCCGATGCCCGGGACGAGTGAACCGCCCGAGTCCGTCCGGGACGCCGGGGCGTCGGACATGATCGCCCCCGTGGAGCCGCTGGGCGTCGAGCCGGTCCTCACCGGCCACCCCGGAGTGGACGCCGGCCTGGCCCGGCTGGAGGCTCTGGACGGGGTCCCGGCCGAGGCACACGTCGCGGTGTACGAAGATGTTCACCAGCGGCTGGTCGACACACTGGCCGCGCTCGATCAGGAATGACCCGCAGGATCCGTAGGAGCTGAACACCAGTGGCAGTGGCACGACGCCGACTCGACGCGGAACTGGTCCGCCGCAAGCTGGCCCGATCGCGTGAGCACGCGTCCGAGCTGATCGCGGCCGGCCGGGTGACCGTCGGCGGCACCACCGCGACCAAGCCGGCCACCCAGGTGGAGACCTCGGCGGCGGTCGTGGTGGCCAAGGACGACAACGACCCCGACTACGTCTCGCGCGGCGGCCACAAGCTCGCCGGCGCGTTCGCGGCCTTCGTACCGCAGGGCCTGGTGGTCGAGGGCCGCCGGGCGCTGGACGCGGGCGCCTCCACCGGCGGCTTCACCGACGTGCTGCTGCGGGCCGGGGCCGCGCGGGTGCTGGCGGTGGACGTCGGGTACGGGCAGCTGGCCTGGTCGCTGCAGAGCGACGACCGGGTCACCGTGATGGACCGCACCAATGTGCGCGAGCTGACCCCGGACCTGATCGGCGGCACCCCGGTGGACCTGGTGGTGGGCGACCTGTCGTTCATCTCGCTGGGCCTGGTGCTCCCGGCCCTCGCCTCCTGCGCGGCCGGGGACGCCGACCTGGTGCTGATGGTCAAGCCCCAGTTCGAGATCGGCAAGGAGCGTCTGGGCAGCGGTGGCGTGGTGCGCAGCCCGCAGCTGCGCGCCGAGATGGTGCGCCAGGTCGCGGGGCAGGCGTGGGAGCTCGGGCTGGGCGTGCGCGCGGTCACCGCGAGCCCCCTGCCGGGGCCGTCCGGCAACGTCGAGTACTTCCTCTGGCTGCGCCGGGACGCCCCGCAGCTGGACCCCGCGGAGGCGGACCGGGCCGTGGCGGAGGGGCCCCGGTAGGGTGCCTTGCGAGCGTCCGGCCCGTCATGCCGTATGGCGCGGCCGCACCGGGGCCAAGGGCGACCCGGCAGGCGTTAGGGAGAGGGCAGCGGCATGAGCGATGAAGAACGTACGGTCTTCCTGATCGCGCACACGGGCCGGGAGGCGGCGCTGCGCAGCGTCGAGGCCCTGGTGCACGGGCTGCTGAAGGCGGGTCTTCGGATCAGACTGCTGGAGACCGAGGCGGTCGACCTGGACCTGCCGGAGGGCGTCGAGAAGATGGCGGAGGGCCCCGGGGCGGCGGACGGCTGCGAGCTGATCCTGGTGGCCGGCGGGGACGGGACGCTGCTGCGCGGGGCGGAGCTGGCGCGCTCGCACGGGCTGCCGATGCTCGGGATCAACCTGGGCCGGGTGGGCTTCCTCGCCGAGGCCGAGCGGGACGACCTGGCCGTGGTGGTGGAGCGGGTGGTGGACGCGGACTACGAGGTCGAGGAGCGGATGACGATCGATGTCATCGTCCGCACCAACGGCGATGTGGTCCACGAGGACTGGGCGCTGAACGAGGCCTCGATCGAGAAGGCGGCGCGGGAGCGGATGCTGGAGGTGGTGACCGAGGTGGATGGCCGCCCGGTCTCCAACTTCGGCTGTGACGGCGTGGTGTGCGCGACGCCGACCGGCTCCACCGCGTACGCGTTCTCCGGCGGCGGGCCGGTGGTGTGGCCGGAGGTGGAGGCGCTGCTGATGGTGCCGATCTCCGCGCACGCGCTGTTCGCCCGCCCGCTGGTGACCTCGCCGGAGTCGGTGCTGGCGGTCGAGGTGCAGCCCAAGACGCCGCACGGTGTGCTCTGGTGCGACGGGCGGCGTTCGGTCGAACTGCCCGCCGGGGCGCGGGTGGAGGTCCGTCGGGGCCGGACTCCGGTGCGGCTGGCGAGGCTGCACCGGGCGCCGTTCACCGACCGGCTGGTGGCCAAGTTCGCGCTGCCGGTGACGGGTTGGCGCGGCCGGGCCGGCCACTGCTAGCACCTCCCGGCAGGAGACCCGCCCACCGGCAGGCCGGTGGGCGGCCGGTCGCGGCTCGTCCGGATGCGCCGAGGCCGGTGCGCGCCAGGGGCTTTCGCCTGTCCCGGGGCCGCGCACCGGCCGATCGCATGTCGCTGACGAGCTGTCAGACCGCCAGCGGCTGGGCCTCGTCGGCCGGTTCGAGCCGTCCGTCGGCCGCCGCCTGGGCGGCCAGGGCGGCGAGGCGTTCGACGGCGGCGGGGACGGTCGCGGCGGGCACGGTGACCGGGAGACGGATATGGTGCTCGAAGGCGCCGTCCGAGCCGAAGCGGTTGCCCGAGGCGATCCGGACCCCGCCGCGCTCCCCGGCCCGGGCCAGCGCGGCGCCGGACAGGCCGCCGGTGGAGACCCACAGCGAGAGACCGCCGGTCGGCATGGTGAAGCTCCAGTCGGGCAGCCGTTCGGGCAGCGCGGCGGCGAAGGCCCGCGCGGTGGCCCGCAGCCGGGTCAGCTGGTGCTCCCGGACATCGGGCAGCAGTTCGCCCAGCAGTTCGGCGGCGATCAGCTGGTCCAGCACCGGGGTGCCGACGTCGCTGTAGACCCGCTCGGTGGCCAGTCGGCGCACCAGCGCCGGCGCGGCCCGGACCCAGCCGATCCGCAGACCGCCCCAGAGCAGCTTGCCCGCCGAGCCGACGGTGACCACCTGGGCGGAGCGGTCCAGTGCGGCCATGGGGCGCGGCAGCGGGGTGGAGGGCGGGACGCCCCAGCCGAGTTCGGCGGTGGTCTCGTCCGCCAGCACGATGCTTCCGGCGGCCCGGGCGGCGGCCAGCAGTTCGCGGCGCTGTTCCTCGTCGATCAGGGTGCCGGTCGGGTTGTGGAAGTCCGGGATCAGGTAGGCGACCTTGGGGCCGGCGCCGCGCAGCACCCGCCGCCACTCGTCGAGGTCCCAGGTGGGCCGCGGAGTCCAGGCGTACGGCACCGGGACCAGGCGCGCACCGGCCAGCCGCAGCGCCTGCAGGGTGTTCGCGTAGCTGGGCGCCTCGACGGCGACCCGGTCGCCGCGGCCGATCAGGGCCCGCTGGAGCAGGTGCAGGGCGCCCATGGCGCCGGTGGTGATCAGGATCTGGTCGGGGGTGGTGGGCAGTCCGCGCTCGGTGAAGCGGCGGGCGACGGCCTCGCGCAGCACCGGGACGCCGGTGGGGTAGTGGCCGTGTCCGGCGGCGTAGTGCGGCAGTTGTTCGACGGCCCGGGCGGCGGCCTGGCCGACCCAGGGCTGCGGGGCGGGCGGGGCGGCGACGCCGAGGTCCAGCATGCGGCTCTGCTCGTCCGGCGGGACGGGGTGCAGGGCCTCGCTGGGTGGCGGGGCGCCCTCGGGCAGGGCGGTCCAGCTGCCCGCGCCGCGCCGGCTGCGCAGGTAGCCGTCGCCGCGCAGGGTCTCGTACGCGGTGGCGACGGTGGTGCGGCTCATCGCGAGGGCGGTGGCCAGCTCGCGTTCGGCGGGCAGCCGGGCGCCGACCGGCAGCCGGCCCTCGGTGACCAGCAGCCGGATCTGTCCGGCCAGGGTGCGGTAGGCGGGGCGGCGGGCGGCGGCCGGCTCGGGGAGCCGGGCGGTGGCGAGCAGCCGCGCCAGGGCGGGCGGGGTGACGGTGGTGTGCCAGTCGACCATGGCTGAATAAGTCCACTTGCTAGAGATTGGCCCTGGAGAAGGCCGCTTTGGACTGGCCATCATGGCAGGGCGGCCGTGCCGGCCGCCACCACCGGGTGTCCCGGTGGTGCAGCACCACCGCAGGAGCAAGCCTTGGCCACCACGACCACACCGACATCGGCCGCCACCACCACCCCCGCACCGGCCGCCGGGCGGAGCCTCGCCGTCCGGGTGTTCGGCGACACCCACGCCCTCGGCCGCCGGATACCGCAGCTGTTCGCCGGCCTCGTCCTGTACGGCGTGAGCATGGCGCTGATGCTCCGCTCCGGCCTCGGCCTCGACCCCTGGGACGTCCTGCACCAGGGTCTGCAGCGCACCGTCGGGCTGTCGGTCGGCGCCTGGGTGACGATCTGCGGCGCCCTCGTCCTGCTGCTGTGGATCCCGCTGCGCCAGCGCCCCGGCCTGGGCACCGTCGCCAACGTGCTGCTGATCGGCGCGGCCATGGACCTCACCCTGCGGGTCGTCGGCGGCCCCGGCGCCCTGCCCGCCCGGATCGCGCTGTCGGCCGGGGCGATCGCCCTCAACGGCCTGGCCACCGGCCTCTACATCGGCGCCCGGCTCGGCCCCGGCCCGCGCGACGGCCTGATGACCGGCCTGCACCGGCGCACCGGCCGTTCGCTGCGACTTCTCCGGACCGGCATCGAGGTGACGGTCCTCACCGCCGGTGTGCTGCTCGGCGGCACCGCCGGGGTCGGCACCGTCGCGTACGCGCTGGCCATCGGCCCGATGGCGCAGCTCTTCCTGCGCTGGTGCACCGTGCCGGTGGCCGCCGAGGACTCCCGGAAGGGATGAACTTCCGGGCACGGAGTTGCCGCGCGCCGTTGTCGTTCGTCGCGCGCCGGGGGCGGAACCTCGTAAGGTCGTCTCCGTGTTGGACGAGATGCGGATACGGGATCTTGGGGTCATCGACGACGCGGTGGTCGAACTCGCCCCCGGCTTCACCGCCGTGACCGGTGAGACCGGCGCCGGAAAGACCATGGTCGTGACGAGCCTGGGCCTGCTGCTCGGCGGCCGCGCCGACCCGGGCCTGGTGCGCAACGGCACCGGACGCGCCGTCGTGGAGGGCCGGCTGGAGCTGCCCGCCGACTCCCCGGCGGCGGCCCGCGCGATCGAGGCGGGGGCCGAACTGGACGACGGCGCGCTGCTGATCAGCCGGACCGTCTCCGCCGAGGGCCGCTCCCGGGCGCACGTCGGCGGCCGGTCCGTCCCGGTCGGGCTGCTCGCCGAGCTCGGCGAGGACCTGATCGCCGTGCACGGCCAGACCGACCAGCAACGCCTGCTGCGCCCGGCCCGCCAGCGCGGCGCGCTGGACCGGTACGCGGGCGCCTCGGTGGCCAGGCCGCTGGCCCGCTACCGGGAGACCTACCGCGTCCTGCGCGAGGTCTCCGCGACCCTGGAGGAGCTGACCACCCGGGCCCGCGAGCGCGCCCAGGAGGCCGATCTGCTGCGCTTCGGCCTGGACGAGATCGCCGCAGCCGAGCCGGTGGCCGGCGAGGACGCGGAGCTGGCCGCCGAGGCCGAGCGGCTCGGCCACGCCGACGCGCTGTCCTCCGCCGCGACCCTGGCCCACGCCGCCCTGGCCGGCGACCCGGTCGACCCGGAGGCGCTGGACGCGGGCACCCTGCTCGCCCAGTCCCGCCGGGCCCTGGACGCCGTGCGCCATCACGACGAGCGGCTGGCCGCCCTGGCCGACCGCCTCAACGAGGTCGGCTACCTGCTCGCCGACGTGGCCGGCGACCTGGCCGGCTACGCGGACGACCTGGACGCCGACCCGGTGCGCCTGTCCGCCGTCGAGGACCGCCGGGCCGTACTGGCCCAGCTGCTGCGCAAGTACGGCGGCGAGGAGAACTCGCTCGCCGAGGTGATCGCCTGGGCCGAGGCCGGGGCGGTGCGGCTCGCCGAACTCGACGGCGACGACGACCGGATCGACGAGCTGGGCGCCCGGGAGACCGAGCTGCGGGCCGAGCTGGCCGAGCTGGCCGCCGAGGTCTCGCGGGCCCGGCACGCCGCGGCCGGACGGTTCGCCGAGGCGGTCTCCGCGGAACTCGCCGAACTGGCCATGCCGCACGCCCGGGTGACCTTCTCGATCGGCCAGGTCGACGACCTGGCCGGGATCGAGGTCGGCGGGCGCACCGTCGCCTACGGTCCGCACGGCGTGGACGAGGTGGAGGTGCTGCTGGCCCCGCACCCGGGCGCCCAGCCGCGCCCGATCGCCAAGGGCGCCTCCGGCGGTGAGCTGTCCCGCGTGATGCTCGCCGTCGAGGTGGTCTTCGCGGGCGCCGACCCCGTCCCCACCTACCTGTTCGACGAGGTGGACGCGGGCGTCGGCGGCAAGGCCGCGGTCGAGATCGGCCGCCGGCTGGCCAAGCTGGCCGAGTCCGCCCAGGTCGTGGTGGTCACCCACCTCCCGCAGGTCGCCGCGTTCGCCGACCGGCACCTGGTGGTGGTGAAGACCAACGACGGCACCGTGACCCGCAGCGGCGTCAAGGTGCTGAACGACGAGGAGCGGGTGCGCGAACTCTCCCGGATGCTGGCCGGCCTGGAGGACTCGGAGCTGGGCCGCGCCCACGCCGAGGAGCTGTTGGCCGCCGCGCGGGCCCCGCGCCGCCGGTAGCCGGCGCCGGCGGCCCCCTCGGACACCGGCGACGCGCCCGGTGGCGCCGACTGTCCAAGAGGGCCGCCGACCTGGCATGGTGGCGCCTGGACACTGGCTTTCCAGCCCCGAGCGCCGCCGGGCGGGCAATCCTCGCGAGGCGGCGCGCGAACCTGATCGAGTCGGATGCGAGACGACGTGGACCATTCCGCCGCCCGGGCCACCGCGGCCGTCCCCGAACCGGGGCAGCTGCACGTGGTACTCGTCCTGGCCGCCAGCACCGGCGGCATCGGTGCGCACGTGCGCTCCCTGGCCCAGGGCCTGGTCGCGCACGGAGTGAACGTCACGGTCTGCGCGCCGGCCGGCGCGGACGCGCTGTTCGGCTTCTCCCGCACGGGTGCCAGGTTCCACACCGTCGACATCACCCCCACCGCGGGCGCCCGCAGCGACGCCACCGCGATCGGCGAGCTGCGCCGGGCCTTCACCGGCGCTGACGTGGTGCACGCCCACGGGCTGCGCGCCGGGCTGCTGTCCGACCTGGCGCTGCGCACCGCCGGCCGCTTCCCGGGCCTGCGCCCGGAGACCCCGCTGGTGGTCACCTCGCACCACGCGCTGCTGGCCACCGGGATGGAGCGCCGGCTGCAGCGGCTGATGGAGCGCCGGGTGGCGCGCGCCGCCGACCTGGTTCTCGGCGCCTCCTCCGACCTGGTCGCCCGGGCCCGCGAACTGGGCGCCACCGACGCCCGGCTGGGCCCGGTGGCGGCCCCGCCGATGCCCGAGGGGCAGCTCGCCCGCACCGAGGCCCGTGCCGCGCTGCTCGGCGCGGACCCGGACCGCCCGCTGGTGCTGGCGGTCGGCCGGCTCGTCCCGCAGAAGGCCTTCGGAGTGCTGCTGGACGCCACCCGGGAGCTGTCCGCGCTGGACCCGGAGCCGCTGGTACTGCTCGCCGGGGACGGCCCGGAGGCGGGCGTGCTGCGCGAGCGGACGGCCGCGGAGAAGCTGTCGGTGCGGTTGCTCGGCTACCGCACCGACGTGCCCGACCTGCTGGCCGCCGCCGACGTGGTGGTGATCTCCAGCCGCTGGGAGGCCCGCTCGCTGGTGGTGCAGGAGGCGATGCGGGCGGGCGTGCCGGTGGTCGCCACCGCCGTCGGCGGCATCCCCGAACTGGTCGGCGACGCCGCCGTACTGGTGCCCCCCGGCGACCCGGCGGCGCTCGGTCTCGCGGTGCGTGCCCTGCTGGCCGACCCGGCCCGCCGCGAGCAGCTGGTGACGGCCGGCCGGCAGCAGGCCGAGACCTGGCCGGACGAGGCCGCCACCGTCGCCCAGGTGCTCAGCACCTACGACGAGCTGGTGCAGCGCGGCTAGACCGGCTCCCGGACGGTGGCCCGCTAGACGGTGGCCCGCTCGACCCGGTCGGCGGCCGGGCCGTCCGGCTGGGCGGACAGGTACGCGGCGCCGCAGGCCGTCAGCCGCAGGGCGGTGTCGATCAGCGGGACGTGGCTGAAGGCCTGGGGGAAGTTGCCGACCTGGCGCTTGAGCCGCGGGTCCCACTCCTCGGCGAGCAGGCCCAGGTCGTTGCGCAGCGCCAGCAGCCGGTCGAACAGTTCGCGGGCCTCCTGCACCCGGCCGATCATGGCGAGGTCGTCGGCCAGCCAGAACGAGCAGGCCAGGAAGGCGCCCTCGTGGCCGGAGAGGCCGTCGACGTTGTTGCCGCTCTCGTCGTGGGTGGGGTAGCGCAGGACGAAGCCGTCCTCGGTGGACAGTTCGCGCTGGATCGCCTCGATGGTGCCGATGACGCGCTTGTCGTCCGGGGGCAGGAAGCCGACCTGGGGGATCAGCAGCAGCGAGGCGTCCAGCTCCTTGCCGCCGTAGTACTGGGTGAAGGTGTTGCGCTCCGGGTCGTAGCCCTTCTCACAGACGTCCGCGTGGATTCGGGTGCGCAGCGCGCGCCAGCGCTCCAGGTGGCCGGTGGTGGGCTCGTCGTCGGGGGTCTGCTCCAGGAGTTTGATGGTGCGGTCGACGGCGACCCAGGCCATCACCTTGGAGTGGACGAAGTGCCGGCGCGGGCCGCGGACCTCCCAGATGCCCTCGTCCGGCTCCTGCCAGTGCTCCTCCAGGTAGTCGATCAGGCGCAGCTGGAGGTGGTGGGCGTGGTCGTTGCGGACCAGGCCGGTCATGTGGGCCAGGTGCAGGGCCTCGACGACCTCGCCGTAGACGTCGAGCTGGAGCTGTCCGGCGGCGCCGTTGCCGACCCGGACGGGCTGGGAGCCCTCGTAGCCGGGCAGCCAGTCCAGCGAGGACTCGGTGAGCTCGCGCTCGCCGGCGATGCCGTACATGATCTGGAGGTTCTCCGGGTCGCCGGCCACCGCGCGCAGCAGCCACTCGCGCCAGGCGCGGGCCTCCTCGCGGTAGCCGGTGCGCAGCAGGGAGGAGAGGGTGATGGCGGCGTCGCGCAGCCAGGTGTAGCGGTAGTCCCAGTTGCGTTCGCCGCCGATGTCCTCGGGCAGGGAGGTGGTGGGGGCGGCGACGATGCCGCCGGTGGGGGCGTAGGTGAGGCCCTTGAGGGTGATCAGGGAGCGGATCACGGCCTCGCGGTAGGGGCCCTGGTAGGTGCACTGGTCGGCCCACTCGTGCCAGAAGTCGGCGGTGGCGTCGAGCATCCCCTCGGCGTCCGGGGGCCTGGGCGGGTCGAGGTGGGAGGCCTGCCAGGTGAGGGCGAAGGCGATCCGCTCGCCGGCGGTGACGGTGAAGTCGGCGTAGGTGGTGAGGTCGCGGCCGTAGGTCTCGGCCTCGCCGTCCAGCCAGACCGAGTCGGGGCCGGCGACGGCGACGGTGCGGTGGCCGCCGTCGGCCTGTTCGACGCGGTGCACCCAGGGCACGATGCGGCCGTAGGAGAAACGCATCCGCACGGCCGAGCGCATCCGCACGGTGCCCGTGACGCCCTCGACGATCCGGATCACCTGGGGGACGGCGTCCTTGCCGGCCAGCGGGCGCGGCGGCATGAAGTCGATCACCCGGACGGTGCCGCCGTCGGTGTCCCACTCCTGCTCCAGGACCAGCGAGTCGCCCCGGTAGCGGCGGCGGTCGGCGGGCACGGCGGGGGCGGCGGCGGTGGGCGGGGGCACCCGCAGGTCGGCGGTGTCGGCGATGCGGGCCCGGCCCGCGTCGGCGGGGGGCGTGGCGGCGGCCGGCACGGGGACCTCGGTCAGGACGGCCTCGGCCGGGCCGATCCGCCAGAAGCCGTGTTCATCGGTGCCGAGCAGGCCGGCGAACACGGCCGGCGAGTCGAAGCGGGGAAGGCAGAGCCAGTCCACCGCCCCGTCCCTGCTGACCAGGGCAGCGGTCTGCATGTCCCCGATGAGTGCGTAGTCCTCGATACGGCCGGCCACGTGGATCTCCAGTTCGCAATGTGGTCAGGGCATCGGCGAGCGGAGGGAGCGAGCGGTCTGCGGGGCCGGAGGTCCACCCCGGGACGTCCGGCCTGCCGGGGGTGGTGGCAGGCCTTGCTGGAGTGTCCGCGGGGCTCGGTCGAGCCCCTGGAGTGGGTGGGGATGGGCTGGAATACGGGGAGGTCCGGTCGCGCATCGGGGACCGGGAGTGTCCTGACCCTCCCACGCCCTCCGCGTGCTCGTGCTGTCGGCGATGCGTCCGAGCAGCTTACGACGGACGAAAGGGGCGAAGCACGCGGGCGCAGCCCGGTGTGGCGCCGCAATTCGGCGGAAATGCCGTGCATCGCGAGGGCGCGGCGCAGGATGGTCCGGAAGGATCACCTCCGGCTGGTCCGGCCGGATGAGCCGTGATGGTCCGGACGGATACCGCGCTCTGGCCCGGTCCGGCGGGTTGTGCGACCGGTGTGAAATATGTGGCGCGTGATGCGCCGGTGGTGCGCCCCGCGCGCGCCCCCGATGCGGCGCGCGCGGCCCGGAACGGCGTCCGGGTCCGGTCGCTGATACCCTGGTATCCCGTGGACCGGCGGGATCAAACGCCCCGGACCAGCCGAACCGACGACCCAACGAGCGCCGCGCACCGAGCCGGCCTCCGTCGCCCGGCGAACCCCGAGCCTCCCGCCCACGTCTGCTTCGACACGCGACCCACGGGAGCCCCCTCTTGGCACAGCCCCATTCCGGCAAGGCAGCGAACGGCCGCGCCGTGACGACCAAGCACCTCTTCGTCACCGGGGGTGTCGCCTCTTCTCTCGGAAAGGGGCTCACCGCCTCCAGCCTCGGCGCGTTGCTCAAGGCCCGCGGCCTGCGCGTGACGATGCAGAAGCTCGACCCGTACCTCAACGTGGACCCGGGCACGATGAACCCGTTCCAGCACGGTGAGGTGTTCGTCACCGACGACGGCGCCGAGACCGACCTGGACATCGGCCACTACGAGCGGTTCCTGGACACCAACCTGCACGGCTCGGCGAACGTCACCACCGGCCAGGTGTACTCGACCGTCATCGCCAAGGAGCGCCGCGGCGAGTACCTGGGCGACACCGTCCAGGTCATCCCGCACATCACCAACGAGATCAAGTCCCGGATCCGCCGGATGGCGACCGAGGACGTCGACGTGGTGATCACCGAGGTCGGCGGCACCGTCGGCGACATCGAGTCGCTGCCGTTCCTGGAGGCCGTCCGCCAGGTCCGCCACGAGGTCGGCCGGGACAACGTGTTCTTCGTGCACGTCTCCCTGCTGCCGTACATCGGCCCCTCGGGCGAGCTGAAGACCAAGCCCACCCAGCACTCCGTCGCCGCGCTGCGCAACATCGGCATCCAGCCCGACGCGATCGTGCTGCGCGCCGACCGCGAGGTCCCGCAGGCGATCAAGCGCAAGATCTCGCTGATGTGCGACGTGGACGAGGAGGCCGTGGTCGCGGCCATCGACGCCAAGTCGATCTACGACATCCCCAAGGTGCTGCACGGCGAGGGCCTGGACGCCTACGTGGTGCGCCGCCTGGACCTGCCGTTCCGCGATGTGGACTGGACCACCTGGGACGACCTGCTGCGCCGCGTCCACGAGCCGCAGCACATCGTCAAGGTCGCCCTGGTCGGCAAGTACATCGACCTGCCGGACGCGTACCTGTCGGTGACCGAGGCGCTGCGCGCCGGCGGTTTCGCCAACAACGCCCGGGTCGAGATCAAGTGGGTCACCTCGGACGACTGCGAGACCCCCGAGGGCGCCCGGGCGCAGCTCGGCGACGTCGACGCGATCTGCATCCCCGGCGGCTTCGGCGACCGCGGCGTCAACGGCAAGGTCGGCGCGATCACCTTCGCCCGCGAGAACAAGGTCCCGCTGCTGGGCCTGTGCCTGGGCCTGCAGTGCGTGGTCATCGAGGCGGCCCGCAACCTGGCCGGCCTGCCGGAGGCCAACTCCACCGAGTTCGACGCCGCCGCCAAGCACCCGGTCATCTCCACGATGGCCGAGCAGCTGGCCATCGTCGACGGCAAGGGCGACCTGGGCGGCACCATGCGCCTGGGCCTGTACCCGGCCAAGCTCGCCGAGGGCTCGATCGTCCGCGAGGTCTACGACGGCGAGCAGTACGTCGAGGAGCGCCACCGCCACCGCTACGAGGTCAACAACTCCTACCGCGCGGACCTGGAGAAGACCGGCCTGGTGTTCTCCGGCCTCTCGCCCAAGGGCGACCTGGTCGAGTACGTCGAGTACCCGCGTGAGGTGCACCCCTACCTGGTGGCCACCCAGGCCCACCCGGAGCTGAAGTCCCGCCCGACCCGCCCGCACCCGCTGTTCGCGGGCCTGGTCAAGGCGGCCATCGAGATCAAGACCGCGGCCTCCGAGTAGTCCCCGGTCGTTGCGGTCGGCTGTCGTCGGCCGCGGTCGTCGACAGCGCTCGTTCACCGGACGGCGGCCCCGCGATTCCCGCGGGGCCGCCGTTCGGCGTTAGATTGTGTCGTACTGACGAAAAGGGGAGAGCGATGGACGAGCAGGGCCGCCAGGGGATCTTCGACGTGGCCGAGGAGTGGGAGGTCCGGGAGAGCGGAACGCCGTTCCGGGGCAAGGTCACCGGGGTGCGCAGCGAGGAGGTCCGGATGCCCGACGGCAGCTGGGCGCGCCGCGACTACCAGACCCACCCCGGCTCGGTCTCGGTGCTCGCCCTGGACGACGAGCAGCGGGTGCTGGTGCTGCGCCAGTACCGCCACCCGGTGCGCCAGCGGCTGTGGGAGCTGCCGGCCGGCCTGCTCGACGTGCCCGGCGAGAACCCGTGGCGCGCCGCGCAGCGCGAGCTGTACGAGGAGGCGTACTGCAAGGCCGGCACCTGGCGGATCCTCGCCGACTACTACACCTCCCCGGGCGGCACCGACGAGGCGCTGCGGATGTTCCTGGCCACCGACCTGGCGCCGGCCGAGGGCGAGCGCTACGCGGCCGAGGGCGAGGAGCAGGAGATCGAGGTCGCCTGGGTGCCGGTGCCGGAACTGATCCGGCTGATCCAGGCCGGGAAGCTGCACAACCCGACCCTGGTCACCGGCACCCTCGCGGTGCACGCCGCGCTCACCGGCCCGGACGGGCTGGACGCGCTGCGCCCGGCGGACTCGCCCTGGCCGGCCCGTCCCTTCGAGGCCTGAGGCGGTCCCGGCGGGTTCCGGGGTGGCCGGTTGGGCTCCGGGGCGGGGCGGGGTGGTCGGTCCGGGGTGGTCGGTCCGGGTCCGGGGTGCAGACGGGGGACGAGAGGGCCGGTCGGGGGACAGCCGGGCGCCGTGCGTTGAGTCGTTGGGGTGATTTGCCGATTCGTACGACCGGATGTCACCTCGGCTGAGCCGGACGGTCGAACTACGCTTCGCAGACAGGGCGCCCGTCCCGGGCCGCCTCCGCTGAGCTCCGGAGGCTGGGCACCGGATGCCGAGCGTCGGATGCCGAGCGCGCGATGACGTCGGGAGTGGCACGGGTGGCGAGGAAGACGGCGACGATGGACCCCGGCCCCGGCGCGCCCGCCGGGGCCGTCCCGGGCCTTGAGCGGCTGCCGGCCGGGCCCGCGCTGTTCGTCGGGCGGCGCGCCGAGCTGGCCGCGCTGCGGGCGGCCGCCGCCCGCCCGGCGAGCGGACGCTGCCCGGTGCTGGTGCTGGCCGGGCGTCCCGGCTCCGGCCGGACCGTGCTGGCGGCCCGCTTCGCCCGTACCGTCGCCGCCGACTACCCGGACGGCGTGCTGTTCGTACGGCTGTCCGCCCCGGACGGCGGCCGGGTGCCGCCAGCCCGGGCCGCCCGGCTGCTGCTGGAACAGCTCGACCCGCAGGCCGTCGTGCCGCTGCCCGGCGCCGGCGAGGACGGGCGGGACGAGCCGGGCTGTGCGGCGCTGCGCGAGGCGCTCGCCGGGCTGCGGGTGCTGCTCGTGCTGGACGACGTCCGGGACGCCGGGCAGGTGTGGCCGCTGCTGGCCGACGAGCCCGGCTGCCTGGTGCTCGCCACCACGGCCGGACCGCTCACCGGGATCGAGGACATCGACCCGGTGATCCTCGGCGGGCTGGACCGGCAGGCCTCCGGCGAGCTGCTGGCCGACCTGGTCGGCGGCACCCGGATCTCCTGCGACCCGGTCGGCGGTGCCGACCTGGCCGAGGCCTGTGCCGCCCGGCCGGCCGCGCTGCGGCTGATGGCGGGGTGGCTGCGCGGGAACCCGAAGATCGCGGTCACCGAGGCGGCGCGCGAGCTCAACCGGGTGGTGGGGGAGGAGACGACGGTCACGGCGACTTCGGTGGACCCTGCCGGGGGCGCCGGGGTCGAGGAGAAGGACAGGCAGAAGGAGAAGGAGAGGGAGAAGCAGAAGGGGCCGGGCAGGGCACCGGGGAAGAGGGAAGGGGAGCGGGAGCGGGCGGCGAGGTCCTCCGGGGCTGCTCCGGCCGGGGCCGCCGGGGCCGCTGGTGCCACAGGGGTGATGGGGGCCACAGGGGCGGTCGGGGCGGCGTCGGGTCCGTCGGGCAAGCAGGGGGCCGGCAAGCCCGTCCCGGGGAAGGCGGTCCCGGGGACGGGGACGGCGGCGGCGCAGGGCCGGGCCGGTGAGTCCGCTCCCGGTGCCGGTGCGGCTGTCTCTCGCGGTGCCGGTGCCGCTTCCGCTGCCGCGGTGACGGAGTCGGCCGGTGATCCGGCGGCCTGGGTGAAGCCCGGCCCGGAGCCGGCCGAGCCGGTGCCCGTCCCCGACAACGACCCGCTGCTCGGCGCGTTCACCCTGCTGTACCGCGGGCTGCCGGCCGCCCAGGCGCGGATGCTGCGCACCCTCACCCTGGCCCCGGCGCAGACCGCCGACCCGCGCACCGCCTCCGCGCTGGTCGGTTGCCCGGTACCGGACGCGGCCGTGACGCTGGCCGCGCTCGCCGAGCGGGAGCTGCTCGGCGAGGAGGCGCCGGCCGCCGACGGCACCGCGCGCTACCGGGTGCCCGGGCGGCTGTACCCCCGGCTGGTCCGGCTGCGCGAGCAGGAGGACCGGCCCACCGAGACCGAGCTCGCCCGGGCCCGGCTGCTGGAGCGGATGGTCCGGCTCACCGAGTCGGCCCGCGCGCTGCTCGACCCGGCGGTCGGCCCCGTCCCGGAGCCGCTGCCCGCCCCGCTGCGGCTGCGGTCGGCCGCGCACGCCCGCGAGTGGCTGCTCGGCGAGCGGGAGCTGCTGCTCGGCGCGGTGGCCGACGCGATCGGCCAGGGCGACCTGGACGGTTCGGCCGGGCGGCTGGTCACCGCGCTGCTGCGGACGCTGCCGCTGACCGGAGCCGCCGCCCCCACCGACCTCTACCGGCTGCACGAGCTGGTGCTGACCGTCGCCGAGCGCGCCGGCCGGCCCCGCCGGGCCTCGGCCGCACTGCTCAACCTGGGCGACCTCCAGGCCTCGGCGGGCCGCTGGGAGCCGGCCGCCGTCCACTACCGGGCCGCCCTGGAGCACGCCCGAAGGGCCGACGACGAACCGCTCTGCGCCCGCGCTCTGGAGAGCGCCGCCAACTGTCACCGGGCGCTCGGCGACGCGGTGCGGGCCGCCGACTGGTACGGGAGGGCGCTCGGCCTGCGGCAGGCCCTCGGGGACCACGCGGCCGAGGCCCGGCTGCTGGCCCGGGTGGCCGAGGCGCACACCGCGCAGCGCCGTTTCGACGAGGCCGACCGGGAGTACCGGGCCGCGCTCGCGGTGCTGCGCCGGCTGGGCGACGAGCGGGGCCGGGAGGCCGTCGGCGGGGCCCTCGCGGACCTGCGGGAACGCGTGGATGCCGGGTGGTGATAGGCATTTCGGAGGTATTGTCGAAGATGCCTGGTTGGGACGTCTTTGGCGGGTAAGTCGCAGGGGAAGCCTACGAACCTGCCAATGTGTGCGGGAAAATTATTCACTTTGGAAGGCTGACACGCCGACTGGGCTTCATTACACTCGGACTCAGTCGCGCAGCGATCCCGCCCCGGGCTGCCCCGGAGGCTTCCCCACGTGCGCGTCGCCCACCGGTCTTCTCCGGTCGGGACCCCCATGGCAAGAGGACGTGTTTAGCCGTGAAGGTCGGCATCCCCCGCGAGGTCAAGAACCACGAGTACCGCGTGGCCATCACGCCCGCCGGCGTGCATGAGCTGGTCCGTAACGGACACGAGGTCTACATCGAGGACAACGCCGGTGTCGGCTCCTCGATCCCGAACGAGGAGTACGTGGCCGCCGGCGCCACCATCCTCCCCACCGCCGACGAGGTGTGGGCCACCGCCGACCTGCTGCTGAAGGTCAAGGAGCCCATCGCCTCCGAGTACCACCGGCTGCGCAAGGGTCAGACCCTCTTCACGTACCTCCACCTGGCGGCCGACCGGGCCGGCACCGACGCGCTGGTCGCCTCGGGCACCACCGCCATCGCGTACGAGACCGTGCAGCTGTCGAACGGCGCGCTGCCGCTGCTCGCCCCGATGTCCGAGGTCGCGGGCCGCCTGGCCCCGCAGGTCGGCTCGTACCACCTGATGCGCCCGGCCGGCGGCCGCGGCACCCTGCCGGGCGGCGTGCCCGGCACCCACCCGGCCAAGGCCGTCGTCATCGGCGGTGGCGTCTCGGGCTGGCACGCGGCCACCATCGCCGTCGGCATGGGTTACGAGGTGACCCTGCTGGACCGCGACATCAACAAGCTGCGCGAGGCCGACCGCATCTTCGGCACCAAGGTCAAGACCATCGTGTCGAACGCCTTCGAGCTGGAGAAGGCCGTCGTGGAGGCCGACCTGGTCGTCGGTGCCGTGCTGATCCCGGGCGCCAAGGCCCCGAAGCTGGTCACCAACGAGCTGGTCTCCCGCATGAAGCCGGGCTCCGTGCTCGTCGACATCGCCATCGACCAGGGCGGCTGCTTCGAGGACTCGCACGCCACCACGCACGACGACCCGACCTTCACGGTCCACAACTCGGTCTTCTACTGCGTGGCCAACATGCCGGGCGCCGTCCCGAACACCTCCACCTACGCGCTGACCAACGCCACCATGCCGTACGTGCTGGAGCTGGCCAACCGCGGGTGGAAGGAGGCGCTGCGTCGCGACGAGGCGCTCGCCAAGGGCCTGAACGTGCACGAGGGCCAGATCACCTTCCCGGCCGTGGCCGAGGCCTTCGGTCTGGAGTCGGTCTCCCTGGAGAGCGTGCTCGCCTGAACCCCCTGACCGCCCGGCGGTCGTTCGCCCCCGACCCGATCCCTTCGGGCCGGGGGCTTCGCCGTGCCCGTGATCAGCGGGTGGACCGGGCAGGTCGCTCTGTCGTCAATATCTGTCGGTCACGTCACCCGCCCGCAGAAACGTTGGGGCCGGTGACCCTCTCATCCCTTGACAGCAGCCCGCTCGATACTCGACACATCCTGCCCACTACCGTGGATTGTGTTGCTGCGAACGCCTTGAACGGCCTAGAGTCGCAAACCGTCGGCATGCTGCCACGCTGACGAATCGACATAGAGTCCTGGATGACCCAAGGAGGTAAGACGACTTGTGAATGAGTCGACAATTGCTCCCGGGGGTGGTCAGCCAGGACTGGCGGAGCTCACCGCCGGCCAGCCGAGTGAGGAGTCCGGGGCCCGGCAGCCCTCCGTGGGCTCGGCCGAGGTCGGCTCGGTCGCACTCCGTACTTTCGAAGCACGCCAGAACACAGCACAGGTGACCACGGTGACCGATCACGACGCCGACTTGGCGGCCTACGGCCTGGCCTACGGCGAGTTCGCCTACGGCGCCTACGACGACCCGGACGCCGAGTACGAGCCGGACCCGGAGTACGCCGCCACGCTGGCCCCCGACGCCGCGCGGCAGCGCCGCGAGCGGGTCGGCCCCACCGGCCGTCCGCTGCCGTACTTCCCGATCCCCGCGCCGGTCGCCGAGCACGGCCCCGCCCAGATCATCGCCATGTGCAACCAGAAGGGCGGTGTCGGCAAGACCACGTCGACCATCAACCTGGGCGCGGCGCTGGCCGAGTACGGCCGCCGGGTGCTGCTCGTCGACTTCGACCCGCAGGGCGCGCTCTCGGTCGGCCTCGGCGTCAACCCGATGGAGCTCGACGTCACCGTCTACAACCTGCTCATGGAGCGGGGCCTGACGGCCGATGAAGTGCTGCTGAAGACGGCGGTCCCGGGAATGGACCTGCTGCCCTCCAACATCGACCTCTCCGCCGCCGAGGTCCAGCTGGTCAGCGAGGTGGCCCGGGAGTCCGCGCTGGCGCGCGCCCTGAAGCCGCTGCTGCCCGACTACGACTACGTCATCATCGACTGCCAGCCCTCGCTGGGCCTGCTGACGGTCAATGCGTTGACGGCCGCTCACAGCGTGATCGTCCCGCTGGAGTGCGAGTTCTTCGCGCTGCGCGGTGTCGCGCTGCTGACCGAGACCATCGAGAAGGTGTGCGAGCGGCTCAACCCCGAGCTGCGCCTGGACGGCATCCTGGCCACCATGTACGACTCGCGCACCGTGCACAGCCGCGAGGTGCTGGCGCGCGTCGTCGAGGCGTTCGGCGAGCACGTCTTCCACACCGTCATCGGGCGGACCGTGCGCTTCCCGGAGACCACCGTCGCCGGCGAGCCCATCACGACGTACGCGACCAACTCGGTCGGTGCCGCCGCCTACCGCCAGCTCGCCAGGGAGGTGCTCGACCGGTGCCGCCCCGCCGAGTGAGTCTCCCGGGTGCCGACGAGCTGTTCCGGACCACGGGAGGGATGGCGCTGTCGCCCTCCCTCGCGCCGCGTCCGGCCGCCGAGGCAGCCAGACCGGAGACCGCGCGGACCGTCAACGGCCAGCCGGACGGCGCCGAGGGCACCGAATCCGCCCAGGGCGTCCAGGACGACCGGCAGGTGACGCCGGGGCAGCAGGCGCCCGCCTCGGTGCCGGCGCCCGCGCAGCCGCCCGTCCAGCGCTCCGGCGCGACCGTCGGGCCCGTGGCCGCAGGCGCCGCCGGGGCCGGGAAGACCGTCCAGGGCGGCCGCGGAGCCGGTTCCGCCCCGGCGGCCCGGACGCACCAGGGCGCCGCCGAGGAGCAGCCCGGTGCCGCCGGACGCGCCCGGCCGCGCGGCCGCGCGCCGCGCCGGCCCACCGGGCGCGAGCGGCACGACGAGAAGATCACGGTGTACGTGTCCGCCGAGGAGCTCATGGACCTGGAGCACACCCGGCTGGTGCTGCGCGGCGAGCACGGCCTGGCCGTGGACCGCGGGCGGATCGTCCGGGAGGCCATCGCGGTCGTCCTGGCGGACCTGGAGCAGCGCGGCGAGGCCTCGATCCTGGTTCGGCGCCTGCGCGGCCGGTAGGCGGCGCGGAAGGGCGGCCGGCCGTTGGCGCCGGGCGTCGAGGGGGGCGGTCCGTACCGCCGGCTTCGTGGGGGCGGTTCGTACCGCCGGGTGTCGAGGGGCCGCGGGCCCGGCGTGGGGAGGCCGCCGGGCGGGTGGCGTGGCACCGCAGGCGCGCGGGCGTCGGAGGGGGCGCGGAGCGTCGGGAAGGCGCCGAGGGGCGCGGGGTGGGGCCGGGGCGGGGTCCCGGTGTCCGAGGACCGTGTCGGGCTCCGGAGGGGCGTTCCCGGGGATCCGGGGCCGGTCTACGGGTCGGCTGCTGCGCCGAGGGCCTCGTACGGGCCCGGGTGCGCCGGGCGGAGGCCTCGTGGAAGGCGGGCGGAAGGCCGGCGGAGGCTGGTCCGGGGCCCGGCGGAACGGCGTGTCGGTGGGCCCGAGGCCGGGCCGGGGGCGGGGCCGGGTGAAGATGGACCGTCATGCCCAGTACCGCCGAAACCGCTGAAACCGCTGAAGCCGCTGAAGCCTCCGGAACCTCCGAACCACCGGCCGCCACCGCCGCGAGCGCGACCGTCACTGCTACCGCCATGAGCGCGACCGCTACCGCTGCTGCCGTGAGCGCGGCCGAGAACGAGTCGCGGGGCGGCTTCCGGGTACGGCTGGACAACTTCGAGGGCCCCTTCGACCTGCTGCTCAGCCTGATCGCCAAGCACAAGCTGGACGTCACCGAGGTGGCGCTGGCCACCGTCACGGACGAGTTCATGGCGTACATCCGGGCGATGGGCCCGGACTGGGACCTGGACGCGGCGACCGAGTTCCTGGTGGTGGCCGCCACCCTGCTCGACCTCAAGGCGGCCCGGCTGCTGCCCGTGGCGGAGGTCGAGGACGAGGCGGACCTGGCCCTGCTGGAGGCCCGGGACCTGCTGTTCGCACGGCTGCTCCAGTACCGGGCGTACAAGCGGGCGGCCGCGCTGTTCGGCGAACGCTGGGCGGCCGAGCTGCTGCGCCGGCCCCGGAGCGCCGCCCTGGAGCCCCGGCACGCGGAACTGCTGCCGGAGGTCGTCATCAGCGTCGGGCCCCAGCGGCTCGCCGAGCTGGCGGCCAAGGCGATGGCGCCCAGGCCCGCGCCGGTCGTCTACGTGGACCACATCCACACCCCGCCGGTGAGCGTGCGCGAGCAGGCCTCCCTGGTGGTGGGGCTGCTCACCGAGCTGGGCGAGGCCTCGTTCCAGCGGCTGGTCGAGGACGCGCCGGACGACCTGGTGGTGGTCGCCCGGTTCCTGGCGCTGCTGGAGCTGTACCGGGAGCGGGTGCTCGCCTTCGAGCAGCCGGAGGCGCTCGGCGAGCTGGTGGTGCGCTGGGTGGCCGAGGAGGGCCGGGTGGCGGTCGAGGTCACGGACGAGTTCGACCGGCCGGCGGGCGAGGGCGGCGGGGTCGGCGAGGGCGAGGAGGGCGAGCGCCGATGAGCGGCGGGAACGAGGGCGGGCGGCCGGTGCGGCGCCCGCTGGGGCTGCCCGGGCAGCCGCGGGCCGAGGAGTGGCTGGAACCGGCCTTCGAGCTGCTGCCGGAGCCGGTGGACCCGGTCCGGCCGGTGGAACCCGCGGAGCGCGTGCAGCGCGCTGAGCGTGTCGAGCCGGTCGAGCCTGCGGCGCCGGTCGAGCGTGCGGCGCCGGTCGGGCTGGTGGAGTCGGGGGAGCGCGCCGGGCCGGTGGAGCCCGCAGTACCCGAGGGATCGGCGGGGGGTGGGGCGGTGGCGGAGGCCCGTCTCGTGCGTCAGAAGTCGGCCCAGCCGACTTCCGGTGCCGAGGGGGCCGCCGACGCCGGGCTGAGGGCCGAGCTGGAAGCCGTCCTGATGGTCGTCGACGAGCCGGTGGCGGAGGAGCGGCTGGCAGGGGTGCTGGAGCGGTCCCGGGCCGAGGTGGCGGCCGCGCTGCGGGAGCTGTCCGTCGAGTACACGGCCCAGGGCCGCGGTTTCGACCTGCGGCTGGTCGCGGGCGGCTGGCGGTTCTACAGCCGGGACACCTGTTCCGCGGCCGTCGACCGCTTCCTCCTGGACGGCCAGCAGGCCCGGCTCAGCCAGGCCGCGCTGGAGACCCTGGCGGTGATCGCCTACCGGCAGCCGGTGTCCAGATCGCGGGTTTCCGCCGTCCGCGGTGTGAACTGTGACGGCGTGATGCGTACCCTGGTACAGCGAGGACTGGTGGAAGAGGCCGGATCCGAGCCCGAAACAGGTGCGATCCTGTATCGGACGACGAACTACTTCCTGGAACGGATGGGGCTCCGCGGCCTGGACGAGCTGCCGGAGCTTGCTCCCTTCCTGCCCGAGGTCGACGACGTGGAAGCGGAGTCCCTGGAGGGCACGATGATCGCGGAGGCGGTCGCCGCCGCTGCCGCGCAGGCCGCGGACGGCAGTGGCGAGGCCGATCGGGCCGGGCCCGATCGGTAGGGGGCGGTGAGGTCGGCCGAAACGACCGCACATCCCAGACGGAACGACGTACGGACACTTTGATGCGTAGCAGTGGCAACGGCAGGAACAGCAGCGGCGGCGGGAGCGGTCGCGGCGGGCAGGGCGGGGGCCGGGGCGGCAGCTCCTACGGCGGCGGCAGCAGCGGCGGCGGCTCGGGCGCGCGCGGGGGTTCGGGCGCGCGCGGAGGTTCGTACGGCGGCGGCGGTGGCCGCGGCGGCTCCGGCTCCGGCTCGGGGTCGGGCTCGTACGGCGGCGGTGGCCGGGGCGGCTCCGCTTCGGGGTCGGGCGCGCGCGGCGGCTCGTACGGTCGTGACGACCGGCGCGAGGGCCGCCGGGACGACCGGCGTGACGACCGCCGCTACCCGGACCGCCCGCTGCGGCCCGAGGAGCGCAAGTACGACCGCCCCGAGTACGGCGGCGGCCCCAACGCCACCCCGGCCCGCGGCGGCTACACCGGCCGGCGCCCCGGCCCGGCCCCGCGCCCGCGCCGTGAGGGCCAGCCCGCCCCGGGCGACCCGCGCCGCCAGCCGCAGCGCTCGCGCGAGCTGCAGGCCAAGATCGAGGACGCCGTCCTCGCCCGGCACGACAAGCCGGCCGTCAAGCTGCCCAAGACCTTCGGCGAGCCCGAGGGCGAGCGCCTGCAGAAGGTGCTGGCCCGGGCCGGCGTCGGCAGCCGCCGCGCCTGCGAGGAGCTGATCGAGCAGGGCCGGGTCGAGGTCAACGGCAAGCGCGTCACCGAGCAGGGCAAGCGGGTCGACCCGCAGAACGACGAGATCAAGGTGGACGGCCTGACCGTCGCCACCCAGTCCTACCTGTTCTTCGCGCTGAACAAGCCGGCCGGCGTGGTCTCCACCATGGAGGACCCGGACGGCCGCCAGTGCCTGGGCGACTACGTGACCAACCGGGAGACCCGGCTGTTCCACGTCGGCCGGCTGGACACCGAGACCGAGGGCATCATCCTGCTCACCAACCACGGCGAGCTGGCCCACCGCCTCACCCACCCGCGCTACGGCGTGACCAAGACCTACCTGGCCGCCATCCAGGGCCCGATCCCGCGCGACCTGGGCAAGCAGCTCGCCAAGGGCGTGGAGCTGGAGGACGGCTACGCCCGTGCCGACAGCTTCAAGGTGATCTCCAACGTCGGCAAGAACTACCTGGTCGAGGTGACCCTGCACGAGGGCCGCAAGCACATCGTCCGCCGGATGCTGGCCGAGGCCGGCTTCCCGGTCGAGAAGCTGGTGCGCACCCACTTCGGCCCGATCGCCCTGGGCGACCAGAAGTCGGGCTGGCTGCGCCGCCTGACCAACCCGGAGGTCGGCCAGCTGATGCGCGAGGTCGGCCTGTAGGCCGTCCCCGTCCGCTCTGCCGGAGCCCCCGGCCGCACGTGCTGCGGCCGGGGGCTCCGGCGTTCCCGGGGGATGCCGGGCCGGGGCGCGCGGGTGTCGATGTGCGGGTGTCCACGTGTGGGGTGTGTGCGGGCGGGCGCTGCGAACGTCCACGTTTCGGACGAGTGGTGTGAGCCGGGACGCAACCGCTGGTCACGGCCTTGTCAGCGTCATGATCCGTGGCCGAGGATGGCCACCGGCGCACCACGCCGCGGTGTGGCGGGACTGCGCCAGCACGGGGCGCGCGGGTCGGGGCGGGAACGAGCCAACGGGAACGGGCGAGCAGGGGGAGAGGGCGTCGTGTCCGATGCAGCACTGGGACGGGCCGGCGGACAGGCCCTCGGCGCGCTGGGACTGGCGGAGCCGGACGGGCAGGTCTACGCGGCACTGGTGGCCAACCCGCAGTCCACGGCGGAGGAGCTGGCGGAGAGCTGCGGGCTGACGTTCCAGCAGAGCGTGCGCGCACTGGACCGGTTGGCACAGCAGGGCATGGCCACCCGGGCGCCAGTGGACCGGCACCGCTACCTGCCGGTCCCGCCGGACGTCGCGATCGGCACGCTGATCGGGCATCGGGAGTCGGAGCTCCGCTACGCCCGGGCCGAGATGCACCGGCTGATGGACGCCTTCCGGGAGGCCTCGCGGTACACCGACCCGGCGCACTCGGTGGAGGTGCTGACGGGCGGCGAGGCGATCGCCCAGCGGCTGGAGCACATCACCGAGACCAGCCAGTACCAGGTGCGCGGCTTCGACCGTCCGCCGTACATCCAGGACCCGGTGGCGCCGATGCCCCTGCAGCGGCGGCGGCTGCGCGAGGGCGTGAAGTTCCGGACGATCTACGACCGGGAGGCGGTGGCCTGGCCGGGGCGGCTGGAGAAGAACATCCTGGCCGGGGTCGAGGACGGCGAGGAGGCGCGGGTCCGGCCGGCGCTACCGATGAAGATGATCATCTCGGACGACCGGATGGCCATCATCCCGATCAGCGTCGGCGACAGCGTGCTGGACGCCGCGTACGTGATCCACCCCTCGGCGCTGCTCCAGGCGCTGGACACGCTGTTCGAGGCGGAGTGGGAGCGGGCCGTGCGGTTGCGGGCGGAGGCCGGTTCGGAGGACGGTGCGTCGGGACCGGAGGCCGACCACCGCAAGCTGCTGGGCCTGCTGGCGGCCGGGCTCACCGACGAGTCGATCGCCCGTTCGCTCGGCTGGAGCGCCCGGACCACCCAGCGCCGCCTCCAGAGCCTGATGCGCTCGCTGGGCGCCACCACCCGCTTCCAGGCCGGGATGGCGGCCAGGGAGCGGGGGTGGCTGTAGGGAATGTTGTGACAATTCTTGGTGTCGTGACGGCGCGACGGTCCGTGGAGTCGTGGCCATCCGCATTGTTATGACATTTGGCGTGCTCCGCGTGCTCCATGTGTTCCGCGTGCTTCATGTGTTCCTTGTGTTCCGCGGCTACGGCGGGGAGCGTGGGAGCTGCCGGCTCCTCGGAACCGCGTGGACCCCAGGATTCGCATGAACCCCAGAGCGGCGTGAACCCCGAGACTCGCGTGAACCCCGGGAATTGTCATAACTTTCCCCGGTCGTGCCCCGTCAGCTCCAGGGGCTGAGCGCGGCCCAGCGGCCGTCCGGGCCGCGCTCGACCTTCTCCAGGCCGACCACGGCGGTGCGGTTCAGCCGCCCGTAGATGTGCGGGAACAGCACACCGGGGGTGGCCCCTGGTGGCGGGGCGCCGTTCGGGGCCTCCCACTTCACCATCGGCTCCACCAGCGATTCCTCGATCAGCAGCACCATCAGCGGTTCGGGGGTGTCGGCGAAGAAGGCGTTGGCCACCGCGAGCGCCGTCTGCTCGTCCGCCGAGCAGTGGATGAACCCGTCGGTGAGCAGCGACGCGGTGGCGTACGGGCGGCCGGGGTCGGCCAGCCAGTCGTCCAGGGGAGCAAGGTGGAGGATCATGCTTCCTTTTCTACCCGTTGTCTCCGGTTTGGTCCTGAGCGGCCGTCATCGGCACGGCGGTGTCCGCCGTGCCGACCGCAGCGGTCAGAGTCCGGCCACCTTGGCGGACGCGGACACCTCGTACACCAGGGTGAGGGTGCGCCGGGCGCCCGGGGCGAGCGGGACGTCCCAGCGGACGATGCCCTCGGTGTCGAAGGAATCCGGCGCCGGGGCGCACTCCTCCTTGCGCAGCCGTACCTCGACCGCGGACACCTCGCTGACCGGAACCCGCTCGCGCACCGTGACGATCCGCTCGTCGCGCTCCTCCGGGCCGGAGAAGCGGGACAGGTGCAGTCGGACCGTCCGGGTGGTGGTCTGGCGGCCGGTGAGGCCGGCGGTGGCCTGGCGCTCCTCGGTCTCCCGGACCACCCGGTAGCCGTCCGAGCTGCCGAAGGACAGTTCGGCCTCGGCGCCGGCGGCGGTGAAGCGGAGCTCGCCGCGGCCGGTGAAGCCGCTGCCGCGGACCAGTTCGACCGGGCCGGACAGCAGCGGGTGCCCGGCCGTGTTGCGGAACCGGACCACCTGGGTGACCAGCGGGGACAGTTCCGGGGCGCAGGCGTACTCGCTGCTCGCCAGCCCGGTGAAGGCGCCCAGCGGCACCCGGTGGGCGCGGCCGTCGGAGGGCACGGTCGCGGGAGCGGGGGCGGGCAGCACCCGGACCTCGCCGCCGTCGTCCACGCCCGGAACCCGGGAGTCCGCGCCCAGGGTGGCGACCGCTTCCTCGCGCAGCTCGACCTCGACCGTGCGGCGCTCCTCGTCGGTGCGCTCGCGCAGCACCAGGACGTCCTCGGCGACCGCGGGCGGGGCGGTGGCGAGGGCGGAGCGAGCGGTGGAGAAGGTGAGCCGGGCGTTCGTCCAGTCCTCGTTGGTGCGCTGCCAGACCACCGCCTCCGACTCCAGGCGCAGGTCGGCGCCGGCCAGGGTCGCCCGGTAGGAGGGTCGCCACAGCGCACAGGGCACCAGGTGGGAGACGGTCAGTTCGGCGGGGCCGGGCCGCGCCGCCTCGACGGTGAGCTCCAGGTGGGCGGTCAGCTCGGCCGGGTCCTCCTCCGCCTGGTCCAGAGCGGTCAGGGCCTGTGAGCGTTCCTGCTCCAGGCGGCGCAGCCGGGAGTGGGTGGCGCGCAGGTCCTCGCCGTAGCGCTCGCGTTCGGTGTCCACCCGGCCGAGCTCGCGGGCCCAGCGGTTGGGTTCGAGCTCGCCGAGGCCGGCGCCTTCGCCGATCTCGCGCAGCAGGTCGGCGGAGAGCTGGGCGAGCAGTGCCAGGCGGGCCTCCAACCGGGCCCGGGTCTGGTCGGCCAGCCGCGTCTCGGCGTCCAGCCGGTGCAGCCGGTGGCGCAGTTCGGAGTCCTCCGGGCCGGGCGGCAGCGGGGCGCGCGGGGTCCAGTCGCGCACCAGCCGGGCGTCCAGCACCCGGACGCCGTCGGTGGCGGATTCGGCGCGCAGGGTGCGGTCGACGGCGAGGGCGGTGAGCGGGCCGAGGCGCAGCCGCTGCACGCCTGCGGCGAGCCCGACCGTCGTGGTGCGCTCTACCTGGCTGCGGTCCTCCAGGCAGGTCACGGCGGTGACGGGGAGGGGAAGGGTCTCGACGGTCATCGCTCAGTTCCTCCGGTTTCCGCCGACGATGGCCTTTCCGGCCGGGATCTTGATCAGGTAGCCGCCGTCCAGCTCGGTGCGCCCGCCCGGCGGCAGGTCGACGCGCCAGAGCCGGGTGCTGGGCGGGCAGTCCGGTGCGGAGACGGTCGGGGCGTGCCAGTCGGCCCGCTCCTCGATCCGGATCTCGGCGTCGGAGGTGACCGGCACCCGCTCGCGGACCTCCACCGTGACGGCGCGTGCGAGCCGGTTCGCCAGCCGGACGTGCACCCGGTGGTCGAGGACGGTGCTGTTGCCCTTCAGCATGCCGGTGGTGGACTCGTGCAGCTCGGTGCGGCGCGCCACCTCGATGCTCTCGGCGACGCCGATGCCCAGCCGCCGGGTACCGCCGGGCGCCAGGGTGGGCAGCGCGGCGGTGAGCAGGAACTCGTCGTCCACGGTGACCTCGGCCGGGCCGGCCAGGACGGCCTGGTCGGTGCGGTTGGCGAGCACCAGGGTCGCGTACACCTTCTCCTCGACGGCGGGGACGGTGACGTACTCGGGTCGGACGGCGAGGGGGATCTCGCCGACGGTGACGGTGTGCCAGGTGCCGTCGGACGGGATGTCGGCGGGGGCGGCGGCGTCGAAGCGGTGGTCGAAGGAGCCGGCGGACTCGCGGGGCGGGACGGCGTGCCGGGGCAGGGCGAGGGTGCGCAGCTGCGTGGTACCGCTGCCGTCGGGCAGGGGCCAGGCCTGCTCCTCGCGCTCGATCCGTTCGGGGCGGGCGTGCAGGGTGCCGCGCCGGGCGGGGGGCTCCTCCGGGCCGGCCAGGACGAGGTCGGGGTAGTCGAGCAGAGTGGCGTCCGGGGCGAGGCCGGGCGGAGGCGGCGGTGGGGTGGCGTGGCCGACGCGGCGGCGGGCCTCCCCGGGCGGGAGGCCGCCCGGAGCCTGCGGCGGCGGTGCGTAGGCCGCGACCGGGGCCGGGGACAGGAGCGGCGGCGGGGCGCCGTAGCCGGCGAAGCCACCAGGGCCGCCCGGGGGCGGGGGCATCGGCTCGTCGGCGCTCAGCAGGCCGCCGCCGTACGGGCCGGCCGCGGGGGCGATCTGCTCGTCGGCCCCGAAGGCCTCGGCCCGGGGACCGCCCGGACGTGCGCCGCCGAGACGGGCCGAGCGGGCGGCAGGGGCGGCGGAGACGGGCGTCGGGGCGGGGGTGACGATCGGGCGGGATGCGGTGCGGTGGGGTCGGTGGTGCGGGGCGGGGCGGTCGGCGTCGGCCGCGTCGTAGCCGGTGAAGAGGTCGGTCAGGCCGGCCGGGGGCTCGCGCCAGCCGGAGGGCGGCGGGGCGGGCTGGCTGCGTCCGATCCGCAGCGAGGCGAGCCGGGGCAGGTCGGTGCGGCGGTCGAGGTCGGCGGTGGACAGGGCGAGCCGCACGCCCGTCCAGTCCTCGCCGGTGCGCTGGGCGACGGCGGCGCGCAGGACCAGGTGGGCGGTGTCGGAGCCGGTCCGGTAGGACAACCGGTAGGCGGGCACCCAGCGGGCGGCGGGGACGCCGTACTCCAGTTCCAGGTCGAGGTGGTCACCGCCGGGGGCGGTGTCCTCGGTGGTGCCGGGGGTGGTGAGGGCGGCGGTGCCCGCGGTGGCGCCGGGGGCGGTGCCGGGAGCGGTGAGAGTGAGCAGGACGGTGGTGCTGGTGCCGATCGGCTCGGCCCGGTCGGCGGTGGACGCCCGTTCCAGCCGGTCGGCAGCCAAGTCGAGCTCGTGATCGGCGAGTTCCAGCTCCCGGGTGAGCTGCTCGGCGCGCTCCTGGAGCCGGGCCAGCCGCTCGTCGACGAAGTCGGCGAGCTCCAGCCACGCGTCGGCGGGCGTGCGGCGCAGCGGCTCGTCACGTCGGCGCTGCGGCGGGACGGCGCGCAGTGCGGCGGTCTCGGCGATCGAGGCCAGGACCAGCCGGTGGCGCTCGGCGAGCGCGCTGCGGCGCTCGGTGGCCTCGTCCAGCGCCCGCTTCAGGTCCGGGAGTTCATCCGGCTCGCGGAGTTCGGCGAGCAGTTCGAGCCGGGCCTCGGTGACGGCGGTGCCGGCCGGTCCGGAGAGCACCCGGGCGCGCAGCGAGCGGCCGTCCACGGCGGCGGGCAGACCGGTCAGCCGCAACCGTCCCCCGGGCGGGACCGGGACGGTGGCCCGTCGGCGGCACACCGCGCCTTCGGCGTACACCACGACGGAGTCCAGGGCCGACGGGTGGGCCGGTACGGCCGGCGGTTTCGACTGCCCGCTCCGGCCGTTGTGCTGATCGTCCATGCGCAACCCCTTCGTTCGCGTGTTCCCCGAGGTGTTCCCCCGCCGCGTGGCGTCGGCGGTGCGGTGCTCGTCGTGCGGCGTTCGTTGTGTGGCGTTCGTTGTGCGGTGTTCGTCCTGCGATGCTCGTTGTGCCGTGCGGGCCTCCGGCTCGCCCGCATGCTTGCCCTGTTCGCCTCTGCTTGCTGTCCTGACTGTCCTGAACTGTTCTGCTGCCGGTCCGTTTCTTCTGCGTTGCCCAGGTTCCGTGCGGCCCGTGCCTTTCTCCGGGCGGCCAGTCTGCCCCGCTTCGGGGCGGGCGTCGCAGGATTTCCGGGTCCGACGTGCGCACTGTGTGGGACGGGGCGGGTCCGTGGCGGTTGCCGGTGCCGGAAGCTGCCGGGGCTGCCGTGCGGGTTGCCGGGCAGTGGGTGGGGACTTCGGCGGGGTGGATGAGGGAGGATGGGGCGCGGGTGCTCCCGAACGGTCCCGGCACCTGTCGAGATTCGTGATGAGGAGAGCGACCCGCCATGCGCACTGCCGTCGTCGTCGGCACCGGACTGATCGGCACCTCCGCCGCGCTCGCGCTGACCGCTCGCGGGCTGACCGTCCATCTGGAGGACGCCGACCCGGACGCGGCCCGTACCGCCGAGTCGCTCGGCGCGGGCATCACCGACCCGGTCGACGGCCCGGTGGACCTGGCGATCATCGCCGTCCCGCCCGCGCTGGTCGGCAAGGTGCTCGCCGACTGCCAGCGCCGCAACCTGGCGCACTGGTACACCGACGTCGCCAGTGTGAAGGCCGGCCCGAGCGGCGAGATCGCCGAGCTCGGCTGCGACACCGTCCACTACATCGGTAGTCACCCGATGGCCGGCCGTGAGAGGTCCGGCCCGCTGGCCGCCCGCGCCGACATCTTCGAGGGCCGCCCCTGGGTGCTCACCCCGACCGCGGACACCGACACCGAGACGCTCAACGCCGCGCTGGAGCTGGTCGCACTCTGCGGCGCGGTGCCGATCGTGATGGACGCCGCCGAGCACGACCGGGCGGTCGCCCTGGTCTCGCACGCCCCGCAGCTGGTCTCCTCGCTGGTCGCGGCCCGGCTGGAGAACGCCGACGAGACCGCCATAAGGCTGTCCGGTCAGGGCGTGCGCGACGTCACCAGGATCGCCGCCTCCAACCCCGGCATGTGGGTCGACATCCTCTCCGCCAACGCGGGCGCGGTCGCCGACGTCCTGGAGGGGGTCGCCCGCGACCTCGCCGAGACGGTCACCGCGCTGCGCGCCATGGAAGCCGTCGAGGAGGACGAGCGCCAGGCCGGAGCGGCCGGGATCGAGGCCGTCATGCGGCGCGGCAACACCGGTCAGGCCCGGATCCCCGGCAAGCACGGGGCGCCGCCCACCCGGTACGAGACCGTGGCGGTCGTGCTGGGCGACCAGCCGGGCGAGCTGGGCCGGCTGTTCGGGGAGGTCGGCGACGCCGGGGTCAACATCGAGGACGTCGTCATCGAGCACTCGACCGGGCAGCAGGTCGGCTTCGTCCAGCTGTCGGTCGCGCCGACGGCGGTGAAGCGGCTGACCAAGGCGCTGCGGGCGAGCGGCTGGAGCGTCCGGGACTGACGTTCCCCGGCGAGCGGCCCGGCCTGTGCCCGGTATACCGGGTGTACCGGGTGTACCCCGTGTACCAGTACACGGGGTACCGGCGTACCGGCATGCTGGGAGTTCGACTGGTCCGAGTCGAACGGTCGGTATCGATTAGTCTTTACCGACCAATCCGTGTCGACTGGCCGAGGTCGACCGGTTCACGCCGCCCGGTCCGTCTCGACCGCCCGGTCCGTCTCGACCGGTCGGGCCGGACAGCGGCGGAGAGTGTCACGGCGGCGGTCCATTAACCTTGAGGGAGACAATCCCCGGCCGTCCGCCTGCCCAGGCTCCGGCTCCCATGCTTCGAGAGAGGTTCGCCCCGTGGACACTGCCGACCGAGCGCACGCCCCGGTCGTCGTCGCCATCGACGGACCCTCCGGCTCCGGCAAGTCGACCGTCTCGCGGGCGATCGCCGCCCGGCTGGGCCTGAGCTTCCTGGACACCGGCGCCATGTACCGGGCGATGACCTGGTGGATGCTGGTCAACGAGGTCGATGTCGACGACCCGGAGGCGGTGGCCGTCGCGTGCGGCAAGCCGGTGATCGTCTCGGGCACCGACGCCGACGGCCCCACCATCACGGTGGACGGCCAGGACGTGTCGGGCCCGATCCGCGGACCCGAGGTGACCGCCAAGGTCAGCGCCGTGTCCGCGGTCCCCGCCGTACGGTCCCGGCTGGTGGAGCTGCAGCGCGGCTGCGCCGAGGTCGCCGAGCGCGGCATCGTCGCCGAGGGCCGGGACATGGGGACCGTGGTGTTCCCGGACGCCACCGTCAAGGTCTTCCTGACCGCCTCCGAGCAGGCCCGGGCCGCGCGCCGGGCGGCCGAGCTGCGCGCCAAGGGCGTGGAGGAGGCGACCATCACCGCGATGGCCGCCGACCTCGCCCGCCGCGACGCCGCCGACTCCTCCCGGAAGACGGCCCCGCTGGCCCAGGCCGCGGACGCGGTCCTGGTCGACACCAGCGACCTCACCCTGGAGCAGGTGATCGACCGGATCGCCGGGCTGGTGGAGGAGCGGGCCGGACTGTCCGCGGTCTGACCGGCGGCCGCCGGTCCGATCATGACCGGTCCGAGCGCACTCGGGCCGACCAACGACCGAAGTGAACCGCGGGCCGTCGAGGTGCCGCGGAGACAACCATCGCGCTGCCCCGAGCGGGGCAGGTACGCACGGCACGCCCCTGGGAAGGGCCGGGCCGGGAAACGGAACAGACGAACATGACCGCAGAGCACGCCGCCACCGGCCACGGTGAGCTGGACGCCGCCGACTACGCCGAGTTCATGGCACTCGCCGCCGAAGAGGGCTTCGACCTCGACGGCTTCGACGCCGTGGACGGTGCCGAGCACGTCCGACTGCCGGTGCTGGCCGTCGTCGGCCGCCCGAATGTCGGCAAGTCGACCCTGGTGAACCGCATCATCGGCCGCCGCGAGGCCGTCGTCGAGGACAAGCCGGGCGTCACCCGCGACCGGGTCACCTACGAGGCCAGCTGGAACGGCCGCCGCTTCAAGGTGGTCGACACCGGCGGCTGGGAGATCGACGTCCTCGGCATCGACGCCATGGTGGCCGCCCAGGCCGAGCTGGGCATCGAGCAGGCCGACGCGGTGCTGTTCGTGGTGGACGCCACCGTCGGCGCCACCGACACCGACGAGGCCCTGATCAAGCTCATCCGCCGGGCGGGCAAGCCGACCGTCCTGTGCGCCAACAAGGTCGACGGCCCCTCCACCGAGGCCGAGGCCGCCTACCTCTGGTCGCTCGGCCTGGGCGAGCCGTTCCCGGTCTCGGCCCTGCACGGCCGCGGCTCCGGCGACCTGCTGGACGCCGTCATGGACGCGCTGCCCGAGGCCCCGCCGCAGACCTTCGGCGACGCCGCCCCCGGCGGCCCGCGCCGCATCGCGCTGATCGGCCGGCCCAACGTCGGCAAGTCCAGCCTGCTGAACAAGGTCGCCGGCGAGGAGCGCGTCGTCGTCAACGAGCTGGCCGGCACCACCCGTGACCCGGTCGACGAGATGATCGAGCTCGGCGGCAAGACCTGGAAGTTCGTGGACACCGCCGGCATCCGCCGCCGGGTCCACCTGACCGCCGGCGCCGACTTCTACGCCTCGCTGCGCACCTCCTCCGCGCTGGAGAAGGCCGAGGTCGCGGTCGTCCTGATCGATGCCAGCGAGACCCTCGCCGAGCAGGACACCCGGATCATCTCGATGGCCGTCGAGGCCGGGCGCGCCGTCGTCATCGCCTACAACAAGTGGGACCAGCTGGACGAGGAGCGCCGCTACTACCTGGAACGCGAGATCGAGCGCGACCTCGTCCAGGTGCAGTGGGCCCCGCGGGTCAACGTCTCGGCCAAGACCGGTCGGCACATGGAGAAGCTCGTCCCGGCGGTCGAGAGCGCGCTGGAGGGCTGGGAGACCCGCGTCCCGACCGCGCGCCTGAACGCCTTCCTCGGCGAGCTGGTCGCCGCCCACCCGCACCCGATCCGCGGTGGCAAGCAGCCGCGCATCCTGTTCGGCACCCAGGCCGGCATCCGTCCGCCGCGCTTCGTGCTGTTCGCCTCGGGCTTCCTGGAGGCCGGTTACCGGCGCTTCATCGAGCGCCGCCTGCGTGAGGAGTTCGGGTTCGTGGGGACGCCGATCTCGATCTCGGTGCGGGTCCGGGAGAAGCGCAAGAAGAAGTAGTTAGTAGTAGGTAGAAGGAGTGGTCGGTCCGCCGACCGACGGCCGGAGGGCCTCGCCGCAGTGGTGGCGGGGCCCTCCGGCGTTTTCGGGCGCGGGCCCGGCGGGCGTCAGCGGTGGTCGACCGTGGGACCAGGGGGCAGCGAGAGCATCTGGCGGTGGCGGCCGCCGGTGGACCGGGTGGGGGCGACGCCGGAGACCGTACCCATCACCGGGGAGGGTGCGGGCGGTGCCGGGGGCTGGGGCGCGGGGACCGGCACCGGCATCTGCGTGGGGTGCGGGGACGAGCCCAGGTAGCCGGTCGCGACCCAGCCCTGGCCGTTGGTGAACTGGGCGGCGGGGAGGGCGGGTTGCTCCTGGGCCGGGGTTGCGGTGGCGTGGCCCGGGCCGTCGCCGGCGGGTGTGGTGGCGGTGGGCTCGGGGTGGCCGCCGGAGTGGCTGCCGGGGTGGCCGTGGTGACGGCCGGTGGTGAGGCTTGCGGCGTGGGCGCCGGTGTGACCGCCGACGTGGCTTCCGGCGGTGTGCGCGCCGTTGTGATCACCGGTGTGACTTCCGTGGTGACTTCCGGTGTGGGTGCCGGTGTGAGCGCCGCTGTGGCCGTGTTGCTGGGCACCGGCATGGCCGTGCTGGTGGCCGCCGGTCGGCCCGGACGCGTGGTGCTGGGAGCTCGGCATGAACTGGGGGAGGCCCGGGGCCTGGCCCGCGAGGGTGTGGAAGGCCTGCTGCTGGGGCGGGTACGGGCGCTGCTCGCCGAGCACCGGGTAGCCGTCGCGGACCGCGAAGCCGGTGAACTTCAGGTCCTCCTCCCCCGAGCGGTCGCCGGGCAGGGCACGGAAGAGACGCCGGTACTCGGAGTACAGCTCGTCGTAGATCGGCGTGGCGGAGTGCGGGTGCTCGGCGTCGTACGACGGGCGCATGCCCGGGATCGAGCGCGAGGCGGTGGTGGACCGGCCGGGGGCTGCGGAGACGTCGTAGCTGTACACGTAGGAGCCAACGAGTGAGAGGGGCGGGGGGATGCGGGGCGCCGGGGTGTGGGTGCGCCCACACGCCGGAGCGTGGAGGGGGAGGGCGCGCCGGGCGGAGTACGGGGGCGCCGGGGTACGGGCCGGGCGGTGCCGCCGGGGTGTTGGGCGTATCGGGGCGTTGGGGCGCTGGGGCGTTGGGCGCGCGCCCGCCCGCCGGAAGACGGCCACGGGGGAGGAGGCCGCATTCCGGCGGGTACGGGGCGGGACCGGGCGGGACCGGGCGCCGGGACGGATCAGGTGCCGGCGAGCGGGAGGGAGGCGGCGACCACCTGGCCCAGTGCCACCGCCCGCTCCAGCGCCTGGCGCAGCAGGTCCTCGCGGGGCTGGCGCCCGACCATGCCGGCCGGCACGGCGTACATCGTCACCTCGGACAGCTGGTTCGCGGCCATCCGCCAGGCGTCGGTGACCTGGAGCGGCTGGTGCGCCTGCCACCAGCCGGTGCTGCCGCCGGCCGCGGCGGGCTGGAGGACCGCGTGCAGCTTGCCCATCGCGACCAGGACGGACCAGCCGGGCAGCTGGTCCGGGGTCTCGTCCAGGTCGGTGACGGGCTGGAAGCCGGCGTCGTGGAGCAGGTCGAGGAACTCGTCCTCGCCCGAGGTGCTGCCGGGGCGGCCGACCGGCCCGGTCGGCTCGACCACCAGCGAGGCGTGCCCGACCTTGCCGTGCAGCACCAGCCCGCAGGTGATGCCGAGGATGGCGGCCTGGCCGGGCGCGGCCGGCTGGGTCGGGGCGGGTCCGCCGGGCGCGGCCGGGGCCGGTGCGGTGGCGGAGGCGGGGACTGGTGCGGGGGCGCCCGGCGCGGCGGCGGGGACGGCCGGGTCCGGGCCGCCGGGCTGGGACTGGCTGATGCTGCGGACGGCGCCGACCAGCTGCTCCTCGGAGACCGGGACCACCTGGGAAGGGATGCAGCGGGCGTGCGCGAAGGCGAGGACGGCGGTCTCCTCGCCGACGAACAGCACGGTGCTGGTGGGCTCCACGTGCGTGTCGCCGGGGGTCCGGCAGGAGGTGCACTCGTAGCTGTCGGGGGCGCGGTCACCGCCTAGCAGCCGGTCGGCCTCGTCGTCGCCGATCTCGGACCGGACCTCGTCGCTGACGTCGAGCATGCGCGGCACAGGGTCTCCTCGGATGGGTGCGGATGGGGGTTCGGGGCGGACACAGGGAGGTCGCCATGCCCAACGGGCCCTTGTGTCAGGCGTCACGGGTGCCCGTCGAGGCTGACGGGAATTGCGTCTGATCCGACCGCGTGGCGTGTTCCCGTGGTCGCAATCTGTCGATGTCGGTGCCGGGACTGCCGGAATCAAACAGTGAGGTGGGTCACGCCGCACGGATGTTTGATCTAGGAATCAATGGCCAAAGCGGACATTTCGGTCACGATTGCATGGTCGTTACCATCGGTAACCCCCGGCTGACCTGGGCAGATCGTTGAAGTTTTGGCTTCCCCGTCGGCCGGCTCGTAGCTTCTTGGTCGGCGCAACGAGCGCCACCCGGGTTCACCCCCGACGCACAGCCCCCCGGTCCGCCGGGTGCGGCAGGTGCCCGCCGACGCGATCGCTCGAACAGGTCGTCGGCGAGCGGCTGGGTGGCCGGGGCGGCAGCGGCACGTCCGACACGTGCACGGCCGTCCGACGGACGCGGCAAGCGAACGCGGCCCTTCCAGGGCCTGGTTCCGCATGTCCGCCCGGGGCTGTCGAGAGGAACCCCATGACCTTCCGTAACGAGACCGCCGCTGCCACCACCTCCACCGTCACCAAGCGCAACCGCGTTCGGATGGCGGTCGTGGCGGGCGCCGTTGTCGCGGCCCTGCCGGTGGCCGGCCTCGTCACGGCCACCTCGGCCTCCGCCGCCTCCGTCTCCACCTGGGACGCCGTCGCCCAGTGCGAGAGCGGCGGCAACTGGGCCATCAACACCGGCAACGGTTTCTACGGCGGTCTGCAGTTCACCTCCAGCACCTGGGCCGCCTTCGGTGGCACCGCCTACGCCCCGCAGGCCAACCAGGCCACCAAGGCGCAGCAGATCGCCGTCGCCGAGAAGGTCCTCGCCTCGCAGGGCCCGGGCGCCTGGCCCGTCTGCTCCGTCAAGGCCGGTCTGACCAAGGGCGGCGCCCCGGCCGCCGTCGACACCTCGGCGGGCTCCACCTCCGGTTCGACCGCCGCCAAGCCGGCGCAGACCCCGAAGGCCGCCGCCAAGCCGGCCGAGGCCCCGAAGGCCGCCCCCAAGGCCCAGGCCGCGCCGAAGACCGACGCCGTCGCGCCGAAGGCTGCCGCCCCGAAGGCCGACGCCCAGAAGTCCGCGCCGAAGGCCGACCAGGGCGCCAAGTCCTGGAACCGCTCGAACGACGCCAAGCCGGCCGTCAAGGGTGACTACACCGTCAAGGCCGGTGACACCCTGAGCTCCATCGCCGCCGCGCAGGGCCTGGACTGGCACGACCTGTACCAGAACAACGCCAAGGTCATCGGTGGCAACCCGGACCTGATCCTCCCGGGCCAGACCCTCAGCATCTGAGGTCTCTCCGAGCGCTGAGGTCCCGTGCGTAGCCGGCATCGGCTGCCGGGCTTCGCGGCGCCGATGCCCGACCGGGCGGCGATGCGCCGACCTGTCGAGGTGCTGACGAACCGATGTACCGACGTGCCGACGTACGGACATCAGGACGTGCGGACGTGCGGACGTACCGATGTACGGATGTACCGACGTACGGATGTGCTGACGTACCGATGTGTCGATGTGCACGGCTTCCACGGCCGCTTCTCCGTCGCGCGGGTTCTTCCCGCCGACCGGGGGAGCGGCCGTCGGCGTTCGTGGGCCGGCGCGGTGCGGGAGGATGGTGGGGTGATCCAGGGTGAGCTGTTCGGCGACCCGGGTGGGTGCCCGGACGGGCGCGAGCGCTCCGAACCGGCTCCCGGCGCCGTCCTGCTGCCCGGCTGGCTGGACCTCGGCGCTCAGCAACGCCTGGTCGCCGCCTGCCGGGAGTGGGCCCGCCCGCCGGCCGGCCTGCACGCCGTGCGGATGCCCACCGGCGGGATGATGTCCGTCCGGATGGTGAGCCTCGGCTTGCACTGGTACCCGTACGGGTACCGGCGGGTCGCCGAGGACGGTGCGCCCGTCAAGCCGTTCCCGCCGCCGCTCGGGGAGTTGGCCCGCAGGGCCGTCGCCGAGGCGTACGGGGCCGCGCTGGGGGAGATCGCGGGCGCGGCGTCGTACGAGCCGGACATCGCGATCGTCAACCACTACGCGCAGGGCGCGAAGATGGGGCTCCACCAGGACCGCGACGAGCGGGCGGACGCGCCGGTTGTCTCGTTCTCGCTGGGCGACGGCTGCGTCTTCCGGCTCGGGAACGCCGAGACCAGGACCCGTCCGTGGACCGACCTGGAACTGCGCAGCGGGGACCTGCTGGTGTTCGGCGGTCCGGCCCGGTTCGCGTACCACGGGGTGGTGCGGACGTTGTCGGGGACGGCCGATCCGGCGCTGGGGCTGGTCGGGCGGCTCAACATCACGGTCCGGGAGTCGGGCCTGGGGGAGTAGCCCCGGGAGGCGGGACCGTCGCTCGTCTACTCGTTCGAGTGAACCGGGGGTTCCGGACTGCTGCGCGGGAATGACCCGGGTCGCCGGAGAATTCGAGTGAGCTGGAGAATGCATTCGGAGTCCGGAGAGGAAGCGTGCGCATGGGTACCCCCGTCGACGACCTGGTCGATCTGCTCGACCTTGAGCAGATCGAACTCAACATCTTTCGTGGGCGCAGTCCCGAGGAGGCGCTGCAACGGACGTTCGGCGGCCAGGTCGCCGGGCAGGCACTGGTCGCGGCAGGGCGCACGGTGGACGACGCGCGCCCGGTCCACTCGTTGCACGCCTACTTCCTGCGCCCCGGGGTCCCCGGCGTGCCGATCGTCTACCAGGTCGACCGGATCCGCGACGGCCGCTCCTTCACCACCCGCCGGGTGCTCGGCATCCAGGGCGGCCGGTCGATCTTCGCGCTCACCGCCGACTTCCACAGACCCGAGGAGGGCGGCATCGAGCACCAGTACCCGATGCCGGCCGTCGCCGCCCCCGAGGACCTGCCCAGCGCCCTGGACGAGGTCGGCTCCCGGCTCGGCGAGCTGCCCCCGTTCATCAGCCGCCGCCAGCCCTTCGACATCCGCTACGTCGACCGGCTGCGCTGGACCGAGGAGGAGCTGGAGGGCGTCGAGGCGCGCAGCGGCGTCTGGCTGCGCACCAACGGCCGACTGCCGGACGACCCGCTGATCCACGTCTGCGCCCTCACCTACGCCAGCGACATGACGCTGCTGGACGCCGTCCGCGCCCCGGTCGAGCCGCTGTGGGGCGAGCGGAACTTCGACATGGCCTCGCTCGACCACGCGATGTGGTTCCACCAGCCATTCCGGACGGACGACTGGCTGCTGTACCAGCAGGAGTCCCCGATCGCGCACGGCGCGCGCGGCCTCGCGCGCGGACAGATCTTCGACCGGCACGGCCGGCTGGTGGTGTCCGTGATGCAGGAGGGACTGTTCCGTCCGCTGAAGCGCCGCGACGGGTAGGTGACCGGTAGGCGATGTGTGCGGCCGGTTCCGTGCCCCGGGTTGTGCCGCGTGTCGGCGCGTTGCCGCCGTGTTGCGGTTTCGGCGGTTCCGGGCCGACGGGAATGATCCGTCCGAGCGGACGGTGTTGTGGATGACCGAGAGGGGCGGCCCGAACGGCGGGCCGTCCGCGAACCGACCGGGAGGGTGGACCGATGACGGCGACAGCCGCGGAGGACTGGAAGCACTGGAGCGACGGCCGGGCGGCGTCGGTGAGCGCGGAGCACGGCCAGCTCGCACTCACCGGCACGCACTGGCTGGAGCCCGAGCCGGCCGAGATCCCCGGCCTGCCCGGGCACTGGTGGGCCGACGCCGAGGGCGTGCGGGTCCGGGCCGCGGCCTCCGACGGCATCACGGTCGCCGGCGCCGGCGCGCCCGTGGACGGCGAGGTGCTGCTCCGCCCGGACAGCGACCCGGCCGCCGACACCGCCACCCTGGGCGCCCTGCTGCTCGTCCCGATCGAGCGCGAGGGCGAGCTGGCCCTGCGGGTCTTCGACCCGGCCGCACCCCGCCGGGTCGCGTTCGCCGGCATCTCCGCCTACCCGTACGCGCCCGAGTGGGCCGTGCCCGCCGTTTTCACCCCGTTCGAGGACGACGACGCGCGGTCGGTCGTCGTCCCGAACGCCGACGGCCGGGAACGCCCGCTGGCCGTCTCCGGGCAGATCGCCTTCACCGTGGCGGGCGAGCACCGCACCCTGACCGTCAGCGGGTCGGGCGAGCGGCTCAGCGGCGTGATCGCCGACGCGACCAGCGGCATCGACACCTACCGCTTCCGCTTCATCACCCTGCCGGCGCCCGACGCCGAGGGCCGCACCGTCCTCGACCTCAACCGGGCCTACCTGCCGCCGTGCGCCTTCTCGGACCACTTCATCTGCCCCTTCCCGCCGCCGGGCAACCGGCTGGACTTCGCGGTGGAGGCGGGGGAGAGGCAGGTGCTGAGCCGGTAGCGGCCCGGCCCGGCCGGGGCGAGGCCGGGCGGGGCGGGCCCGGGCCGCGGTCCGGCTCGGGCGTCTACCGGCTCGGGCGGGCCCTGGTTCGGGCGGGCCCCGGCACGGGCCCCGGTGGGAGAGCGTCCGGGGGTGGAGCGGAGCATGGGGGACTATGTCGAACAATCAACATTCCACGCCGTCCCCGTCGTCGCCCCGGTCCTCGTCGCCCGCCCCGTCCACCTCGCACGGCTCGGCCCCCTCGGCGGCCACGCCCTCCCCGGCCCCCTCCACCCCCTCGCACTCCGCCGCCGAGTCAGAACCCGATCCCGGGCCGGGAGGCGGACCCGGGCCGGGACCGGCGGCCGGCTCACCCTGGTACCGGCGGGCGTTCGCCGACCTCAGCCCGCTGCGCGACCACCCCGACTACCGCCGGGTCTGGGCCGGGCAGGCCATCTCCTCCATAGGCCAGCAGATGACGGCCGTCGCCGTCTCCGTCCAGGTCTACGAACTGACCGGCTCCGCCTTCGCGACCGGCCTGGTCGGCATCTTCTCCCTCGTCCCACTGGTCGCCTTCGGCCTCTACGGCGGCGCGATCGCCGACACCGTCGACCGGCGCAGGCTGGGCCTGATCGGCTCGGCCGGTCTGGCCGTCGTCTCCGCCGCCCTGGCCGCGCAGGCACTGGCCGGCCTCGGGCTGGTCGCCGTCCTGTACGCCGCCGTCGCCGCCCAGGCCGGGTTCTTCGCGATCAGCTCGCCCGCCCGGTCCGCGATGATCCCCCGCCTGGTGCCCAGCCACCAACTCCCGGCGGCGAACGCCCTGAACACCGTCAGCATGAACCTCGGCCTCACCGTCGGCCCGATGCTCGGCGGCGTCCTCATCGGCACCTACGGCGCCCAGGCCGCCTACCTGATCGACACCGTCGCCTTCACCGGCACCCTCTACGCGATGTGGCGCCTGCCCGCCATGCGGCCGCTCGGCGAACGCAAGGGCCGCGCCTCCGTCCTGGACGGCCTCCGCTTCCTGCGCGACCAGCCCAACCTGCGAACCAGCTTCCTCGCCGACCTGGCCGCCATGGTCTTCGGCATGCCGCGCGCCCTCTTCCCGGCCATCGCGGTCACCTTCTACGGCGGCGACGCCGGCACCGTCGGCCTGCTGGTCTCCGCCCCGGCTGTCGGCGCCCTGATCGGCGCGCTCTTCTCCGGCTGGGTCGGCCGCGTGCACCGCCAGGGCGCCGCCATCCTCGCCGCCGTCGCCGCCTGGGGCCTGGCCATCGCGGCCTTCGGCGCCCTCCACAACCTCTGGCTCGGCCTCCTGCTGCTCGCGGTCGCCGGCTGCGCCGACACCGTCAGCATGATCTTCCGCAACACGATGATGCAGGTCGCGGCCCCGGACGAGATGCGCGGCCGCCTCCAGGGCATCTTCATCGTGGTCGTGGCCGGCGGCCCCCGCCTCGGCGACTTCGAGTCCGGCACCGTCGCCGCCCTCACCAACCCCGCCACCTCCGTGATCACCGGCGGCCTCGCCTGCGTCGCCGCCGTCCTCCTCCTCGCCGCCCGCCGCCCCGCCTTCCTCACCTACGACGCCCGCCACCCCACCCCCTGACCCACCCACCCCCAAACCTGGCAGCGAGCACCCCCCGACGTGCTGTATTGTTTTCCACGTCGCCGGGACAACCGGAGACAAGGTCGAGAAGCCCACAGCAGAGCCCCCCAGGCCCCGCTGCAGGCGGCGAGACCACGGGACGTGGCGCAGCTTGGTAGCGCACTTGACTGGGGGTCAAGGGGTCGCAGGTTCAAATCCTGTCGTCCCGACAGTGATGTCGGAAGGCCGTTGGCCGGGTTAACGCCCAGGTCAACGGCCTTTTCTGTGACGGTGCATCAGATTCGGCGAGCATTCGTTCGTATGCGCTTGGGGGCCAGTTGGGGACCAGGTGGTCCCGAAGTGGTTGAATCCGGGGGGTGAGGCGCCTCCGAAGGGGCGTTTCCGGCCCCGAAATTGACCACCCACAGTGACCGATATCAAATCTTGACCAACGATTTTTCGACACCCTATGACGCAATCCGGCCATGTTTTCGGGCAGTTGGGCGACTGTCTTCGAATCTGTCAAGACGTCAGCCGATTTCGTGACCTCGTGTCGGAGGTGTCGCGCGGATCCTCCCCGGACGCGTCTGTGTGCCCGTCGGGGTCTGCCTGCTACCCGTGATCATCTACGCACAGTGATCATCGTCGAGACGGTGCGGGTGGGCGAAGCGGCCTACGACCACGAGTGCGCGGAGGGTGCAGTATCAGACGAGGTCCGAGCCGCCTGCCCGGCCGCCCGGCCGAGGTGGCCACGCGATGGCTTGGTCCGCACATACCCGGGCCTCGGGCTCGCCGGTGAGGACCTGGTGCCTACGCTGCATGCGGCCGAGGGCGGGGCCGGCTGGTGATCTGAGTCGGAGGCTTGCCGTCGGTCGGGCACGAGTCGTCCCGGACCTTGTTCGCGACAGGCCTCGGACTCCTGTGGTACCCAGGAGTCCGTCGATCATGGCCCGGAGCGGGCCGCAGTACGAGGGGGACTCTGTGACCGGGCCGTCCATGCCAAGCCGTCCTTCCGGGCCGCCGCCCGCACCCGGGACACCGTCGCGGCCGACCGCCCCGCCGGCGCCGACGGCCGCCCCGGTCCGTCGCGGCGGGATCGATCTCCAGGGGTGGAGCGCTGTGGTGACCGCCGCCGTCGCGGTCGTCACCCTCGGCGCCGGCTTCGCGGGCGGCTTCTACACCCAGGCCCAGGTGACCGACGGCTCCCGGCCGCAGCCGGCCGTCACGGTGACCGTGCCCGGTCCGACCGTCACGGTGACGGGCCCCACGGTGACCGCATCCCCGGCGGGCAGTCCGGGCTCCGCGCCGGTCCTGAACCCGTTGCCCAGTGGGATGGCCGGCAGCCCGACACCGACCGTGGTGCGGGTCATCAGTGCCTCCCCGGACGGCGGTCAGGGCGGAACGAAGTCGGTCCTCACCGGCCGGGGCTTCCCGCCCAACGAGGTCGTCCGGGTGTCCTTCATCATCAAGGGCGACCTCGGGGAGGACTACAAGACACGCGACCTGCGCGACACCATGACGGACGCCACCGGGGCGTTCTCCGTCGAGGTGGTGATCCCCTCCGACCTGAAGTACGACGCGAACCTGAACGCGTACCTGCGTGCCCGCACGACTGCCACGAAGACCGAGACGGTGTTCGACCTCATCGCCTGATCGGTGCAGGTCGGGCCGCCGAAGCCGTCCTGCCGGCTCGTCCTGGGCCACGCCACGTTCCAGTGCCCAGACGCCCCCGGGTAGAACTCGCCCCACGGGTCCGACCACACGCA
>NZ_JBSHBN010000024.1:20848-26703 GCF_053612025.1 Kitasatospora sp. NPDC054768 | reverse complement strand
GCCCCGCCTGCCCCCCCCTGACCCCGGGTCGGTTGTCCCCCCCCCCGGCATACGGGTTGCTGGGGGGCCCCCGCCCCCGGCCGGGCGGCCCGTCCGGGCCCCGCCAACTGGCCGGCCCCCCGCCCGCCGCAGGTTCACCAGGACCAGCGCGGTCCGCGCATCCGCTGAGTTCCCCACTAACTGGGGCACGCCAGCTCGATGGCGGCGGAACCGAGCGTCAGCAGACTGACGTCAGGCCCGTCAGGCCCGTCAGGCCCGTCAGGCCCGTCAGGCCCGTCAGGGCCGGAGACGTTGGCGGCGTCGGCGATCCGGATGGCGCTGTTGACCAGGAGATCCCCCACCTCCGTGCAGGAAGGCCCCTTGCGCCACTTCAGGCAGCGACTGGTGTTGCTTCGGCGCGTGGGCACGATCTCGGCGGTGTGGGGCCAGTGCCTCCACCAGGTGCTCGCGCGAACCATCATCAGGCATCATGCGGCCTGGATGTGGCAGGCCCTGACCTACGGTTTCTGGACTGAGCGGACTGTCCGTCACCACCTTTCGACCGCTGGGGGTCAAGGGGTCGCAGGTTCAAATCCTGTCGTCCCGACTGGAGTTCTCTCCAAAGTCGCAGGTCAGAGGCCGTTTTCTCGTTCGCGAGGAAGCGGCCTTCGGCGTGCTCTGGGGCCTGCCTCTCACATTCGTCTCACGGTTTTCACGGTTCGACGGCGGGGCTGGGGACCGCTCGGCGCTGCGTGCTGGTGACTGTATGCGCTCATTATCTCGTATGTCTGATGCCGTGCACCGGCGTGACGCACTGTTCCGGCGACGAGGGAGGCGGCGCGACGCGCTCTGCGCTCAGTGTCCGGTCGTCATGTACCTGGAGTTCGTAGCCGCGAAGGTCATGGTTCCAGTCCCGGGCCATGTTGCTGACCGGCGCGAGCAGTTCGCGCCAGTCGGTCGACACGATAAGGGCACGGATGCGGTCGGGCGCGATCTGTTTGTCACGCTGGAGCAGCTCAGCGTACTTCGCGACCTCGTGCAACGCCTTACGCGACGTGGACGTCGCACGCTTCAACTCGATGCTTACCCACAGGCCGTGTCGATCGCGAGCGAGGATGTCAATCCAACCCCTCGTACGGAGCGGCGCGTCGCTCAGCGCAAACTCGCAGCGGACCAGGGTCAGTCCTGGTTCGAGAACGTCCAGCTGTTCCGCCAAGAGGTCCCGGAGCTGATGTTCGAGTAACGCGGTCATGAGCGATGACAGTGGCGGTGCGGGCTGACAAGGAGCCCAAGGCGGCGGGAACTCGCCCCCGCCGAGCTGATTGTCATCCTGGCTGGGGTGACGACCGCCCTCTGGTTGCGAACTCTAGTGGTGTGAGCGCGGGCTTGGGAGCTCGATGGGGTCGGCTGAGGTGAGGCCGTGGTCGACGGCGTCGCGGGCGGTCTGGGTGATGAGGTGGCCGTAGATGTTCGCGGTGGTGGACGGGGCGGCGTGCCGCAGGGTCTTGGAGACGACGGTGAGGGGGACGCCGGCGGTGATGGAGATGGTGGCCGCGAGGTGGCGAAGGTCGTGGACGGTGGTGCGCGGGAGGCCGAACTCGCGGCAGAGGTAGTGGAAGTGGTTGAGGACGTAGGCGGGGGTGAAGGGGGCGTCCGTCGGGGTGGTGGAAGACGAAACCGCCATCGTCCGCACGGAATTGTGAGGGACTCTTGTCCTCGGCGCGGTGGTGCAGCGCGATGGCGACGCGAGGGGATATGGCGACCCAGGCTTTGCTGGAGCGGGTCTTCGGTGAGGTGATGATCAGGCGGTTGTCGTCGATGACGGAGAGCGTGCAGCGGATGTAGAGGACACGTTCGGGTAGGTGGACGTCGTTCCAGTGCAGGCCGAGGGCTTCGCCTTTGCGGATGCCGGTGCCGATGAGGATCTCGATGAGGTCGGCGAAGGCGCGGTCTGTGGCGTGGCAGCAGTCGAGGAAGCGGATCGCATCCGGCGCGGTCCAGATGTGGCGCTTCCCGCCGCGGGTCTCAGGATGACTGTGGGGCGGGCCGGGTTGTAGGGGAGCCGGCGGTGGCGGACGGCGTCGCCGAGGGCGCTGGAGAGCGTGGCGAGGCGGCGGTGGACGGTGACCTGGCCGCGTCCGGCGGCGAGTTGGGTGTGGGTGAAGGCGGAGGCTGTTGCGCTTCCTGCGGATCACCATCCGCACGGTGCTGGCGCTTGCCGGCCGGCGCCCCCGACATCGCCCACGACAAGGGCGTACCCGGCCGGGCTCAGCTGTACATCGACGGCCGCCTGGTCGGCGAGACCGACATGCCGGTCACCACCCCGATCGCCGTCAACCCCGGCGGCATGGCCTGCGGCGCCAGCCCCGGTTTTGCGAACTCCCATCAACGACGGCAGCTTGGGCGGCGGTGCGGGCGCATCAGCCCGGCCCGAGTCGGTCACAGCGCAGCCCCCTGGTCGTGGACGACCCGCATCTGCCGACCGGGTGGCGTGCCGCAGCCGATCGCCCTACCGGCTGCTGAGCTCGGCGACGGGCCGTCCGGCCGCGGGCCAGGGCGCGGACTCGCAGGTGCAGGCCATGATGGCCAACTGCGACCGCGACCAGGCACTGCGCTGGTACGAGGGCCTTGTGGACGTCGGCGTCGAGGGCATCGTGGCCAGGGGCCGTGAGAGCCGGTGCACCCCAACGACGTCGTCGCGCACCCCCGTGGGCTTCTCGGAGGCCAGGGGATCGGGTTCCGGGTGTGCGGTAGCGCTCCGTGGAGATGGCATGTACGCTGCGTGTCGCTGGTTGGACAGTATGAGGGCCCGGGTGCTGCTCCGTGGGGGGAGTCGCGTCCAGGCCCGGCCGCCGGCCAGGGGTCCGGTTGTGCTCGTGGGGGAGTCCCAGCCGGACCCGCCAGCGGCGGTATCGACGGTATGCCCGGACGGACAGGGCTCCAGTCGTGACAACTGTCCAACAGGGCAGCGGTTCCAGTCGCGTTCGTCCATCGACCGCCCCGTGCGGCAGGCTGCCGCTGCGGCCCGGCTTCGCGAGCGGCACCGCACACTCGTGTCGATGGGGCGGCCCACCGATCGTGGGCGCGCGCATCGCCGGGGTTGGCCTACTTCGTCCGGGGCGGGAGGCGGAGGGTGAAGCGGGCGCCGCCGCGCGGGCTGGTGCCGACGTCGAGGGTGCCGCTGTGGGCGTGGGCGACCCAGGAGGCGATGGACAGCCCGAGGCCGGTGGAGCCGGAGCCGCTGTGGAAGCGCTGGAAGAGGGAGTCGGCGAGAGCCGAGGGGATGCCGGGTCCGGCGTCGTCGATGGTCACCGTTCCGTCGGCGGCCACGGTGACGTCGACTTCTGCGGGCAGGCCCGGGGCATGGCCGTGGAGGAGCGCGTTGCCGAGCAGGTTGGCCACCGCCCGTCGGAGCAGGTCGGGATCGGCGACCACGACGACCGGTTCGGTGTGGACGCTCACGTGGTGCTCGCCGGTTTCGACGTCGTCGACGACCACCTCGACGAGCTGGTCCAGGCGTAGCGGCTGGCTGGCCAGGGTGCCGACACCGGCCATCAGCCGGGCCCGGGTGAGCAGGCCGTCGATCAGGTCGCCCATCCGGGACGCCAGGCGCACGGTCCGTTCGAGCGCGGCGGTGCGGTGCTCGTCGTCGCGCAGCGCAGTCTCCGCGAGGCCGCGTAGCGATGCGGTGGGTGTGCGCAGGTCGTGGGCGGCGTCGGCGAGGAACTCCTCCTGTTGTTGCAGCGCTGTCAGTGCCGGCCGGATCGCCCGCCCGGAGAGCAGGTGCCCGGCCACGGCGGACAGGGCGACCAGGACCGCACAGCCGGCCACCAGGAGCAGAGCCAGTTTGCGGTGCGCGGCCCGGTCGCCGGTGGTGTCGTCGGCTGCGACCACCGCGCCGGCCGTCGACTGGCCATCGGCTCCCGCGTAGGGCTCGGCGAGTAGCCGGATCCGGTGGCCGTTGTCGCTGTGTGCGTCGGCCACGACGGCCGATCCCTCTCGCATTGCTTCCGCGGCCACCGCTTCCAGGTCCTCGGTGTGGGCTCGGACGCAGGGCTTGCGCGGGGTGTAGGCAACGGTGGGCTGGTCGGCCGTACCGGTCACCACGGTCACCGGCGGGCAGTCGGTCTCCATCCCGTCCTGCACGTACTGCGCTTCGAGCCGGCCGTCGTCGTCGAAGCTCAGGAGCAGGATCGCCTGGCGGGTCTGCAGGGTGAGCGCGTCGTCGAGCCGGTCGCTCCAGGAGTTGTCGTCGGTGTGGATGGCGAACGCCGCCAGGCCGATCAGTCCGATCGCGCTGGTGAGAGAGAACAGTGCGGTGAGTCGCCGGCGCAGCCGCCGGATCCGGGCCGCAGCCGTCATCCTCGGCCGCCGTCGCCGCTGCCGGGCGGCGCCAGTCGGTAGCCCACGCCGCGGACCGTGTGGATCAGCGGCGGGTCGCCGAGCTTGCGGCGCAGCTGGGAGACCAGCACCTCGACGACGTTGGAGTTCGGCTCGGTCATCTCGTCCCAGCATTTCTCGATCAGGTCGGCGCGGGGTACGGCCTGGTCCGCCCGGGCCGCGAGCAGTTCCAGTACGGCGAACTCCTTGCGGGTCAGCATCAGCAGCACGCCGTCCCGGTGCACCTGGCGGCGGGCGGTGTCGATCTCCAGGTCGGCGATGTGCTGCACCGGGGGCCGGACGGTGGCCGCCCGTCGGCACAGGCTGTGCACCCGGGCCGCCAGCTCGGGCACCGCGAACGGCTTGACCAGGTAGTCGTCGCCGCCGACGGCGAACCCCTCGACCCGGTCGGCGACCGTGTCCCGGGCGGTGAGGAACAGCACCGGGACGGTCCGCCCGGCTCGGCGCAGCTCGCGCACGTACTCGACGGCGTCCCCGGCGGGCAGCATCCGGTCGAACACCGCGCAGTCGTATTCGGTGACGAACAACGCCTCGTCGGCGGCCGGCAGATCGGCCACCTCGTCGACGGCCAGCCCCTCGCTGCGCAGTGCTGCGGACACGGCAAACCGCAGGTCATCGTCGTCTTCGGCCACCAGTACTCGCACGGCGGTCAGGATAGCCCGATGGGCGGCCCGGGCCGCCCTCATCAAATCCTCAGCTTCGCCCGGCAATCATCTGTGAGGTCACAGCGGAGCGAACCGGCAGGAGCCGAGCAGCGCGGCCGTTCGCCCGGGAGATACGTGGGCGGACCGGCACGCGGCGCCGTGAGACGCCCCGGGCGCGATCCCCCACGCGCCCGGGGACCGCCAGCGGCCCGGCGGATGGAGCCCTCGGCCCAGCCACCCCGGGCCGCCGAGGTGGTGCCGGTGCCGCTGACCACTGCGGGCGCCGTGCGCGACAACCCTGCCAAGTCCCTCTGGAGTACCCCCATGAAGCACCCGACGAGCAAGCGTGCCGGCCTGATCCTGGCCCTGGCCGCACTCGGCGTCACGGCACTTGCCGGATGCATCCCGGCGTCCGGGGACACGGCTGCGGAGGGCGCCGACACGGCGCCGACCGATTCCGCGCAGCAGAGCGCTTTGCAGACCTTCTACCGGCAGAAGCCGACCTGGACCGCGTGCGGCGAGCTGCAGTGCGCCACGTTGACCGTCCCGGTGGACTACGCGCACCCGGAGACCGGCCAGACCTTCACCCTGCCGCTGGCCAGGTCCGTCACGGCGGACCCCGCCCAGCGCACGGGCTCCCTGGTCTTCAACCCCGGCGGACCGGGCGAATCCGGGGTCGAGCAACTGAAGTCCGGCGGCCTCTCCTCCTTCAGCGAACGGGCGCGCGCCCGCTTCGACATCGTCGGCTTCGACCCGCGGGGCGTGGCCACCACCACCCCCGCCCAAAACAGCCGCTACACCCACTCCCCCGAACCCGACCAACCCGCATAC
>NZ_JBSHBN010000024.1:12296-20838 GCF_053612025.1 Kitasatospora sp. NPDC054768 | reverse complement strand
GGGGTGCTCTACAACTTCTCGGCGGCCCCCCCTCCCCCAACCCCGGCCGGGCCCCCCCCCGCATACCACAGCGTCGCCTCCCCCCGGGGGGGGGGGGCCGCCCCCCCCCCCCCCCTCGACTGCGGCTCCTCCGACTCCGCCGACCAGGACCAGCCCGAATCCGACTCCGCCTCGACGAGTGCGTATCCGAAGACCGGTGCCGAACGCAGCGCCGCGCTCGCGGACGCCGAGAAGCAGGTCGCCTCCTGCAAGGCCCGCAGCGGAGCCATCCTGCCGCACGTCGGGACACTGGACGCGGCCCGCGACATGGACGTGCTGCGCGCGGCCCTCGGCGACGAGAAGCTCAGCTACCTCGGCTGGTCCTACGGCACCTACCTCGGCACCGTCTACGGCGAACTGTTCCCGCACCGGGTCCGCGCGCTCGTCCTCGACGGCGCCGTCGACCCCTCACTCGACTGGTCCGAGGCCGCCCTCCAGCAGGGCAAAGCCTTCCGGAAGTCGGTGGACGACTACGCTCAGAAGTGCGCCACCGCGGTCCACGACGCCTGCCCCGCCACCACCCCGGACGGCATCCACAAGGTGATCACCGACCTGCACCGGCGGACGGCCAAGCACCCGCTGCGTATCAAGGGCACCACCGAGCGGCTCGACCAGAACATGCTGCTCGCCGCCCTCACCAAGTCGATGTACTCACCCGAGTCCCAGTGGCAGGACCTGTCCGAGGCGCTGCGCGCCGCGCGGGGCGGCGACGGGACGAAACTCGCCGAGATCGCCAGCCCCGGTATATCCGGCAAATCCACCACGCACGTCCGGTCCGCCCGGGGCGACAGCTCCGACACCGGATCCGACCCGAACACCGCCCCGGAGCAGGCCCCCGGCAACTCCTCCGTCGCCATCACCGCCGTCAACTGCCTCGACCAGCCACACCCGAGGGACCCGCAGCCCTACTGGGACCTGCTGGAGCGCGCCAACCAGGAGGCCGGAGTGTTCGGCACCTCCGCCGTGCTCGCCGAACTCACCTGCAAGGACTGGCCCGCCGGGCGGCAGCAGCCGCACCGCGTGAACGCCGAAGGCCTGCCCCCGGCCCTGGTCGTCGGCACCACCGGCGACCCGGCCACGCCCTACCAGTGGTCGCAGGGCCTCGCCGCCCAACTGCCCGGCGGCATGCTGCTCACCTACAAGGGGTCCGGCCACACCGCCTACGGCCGCGGCAACGCCTGCGTCACCAATGCCGTGGACGCCTACCTCATCGACCTCAAGCCGGTTCCGAGCGGGACGACCTGCTGAACGGCCGCGACTCCCGTCGCGTCGCCCCCGCTCACCGCTCGCACCACTGGAGACCTTCCACGTGCCCATCGACATGTCCCTGGACTCCTTGCCCGCGTCAACACTCTTCCAGCCCCTGCAGCCCGACGACCCGGCCGAAGTGGGCGGCTACCGGCTGCACGCCCGGCTCGGAGCAGGCGGCATGGGGCGGGTCTATCTGTCCTGCACACCCGGTGGACGGCCGGTGGCCCTCAAGACGGTCCGGCCGGAGTTCGCGCAGGACACGGAGTTCCGGTGGCGCTTCGCCCAGGAGGTCACCAACGCCCGGCGGATCCATGGGCTGTACACCGCCCAGGTGATCGACTCCGGCGCGGACGACGACGTGCCCTGGCTGGCCACCGTGTACGTTCCGGGCCCGTCGCTGCAACAGGTGGTCCGGGAACACGGTGCGCTACCGGTGCGCACGGTCCTGCTGTTGGTAGGCGGGATCGCGGAGGCGCTGCAGGCGATCCACGGCGCCGCGGTGGTGCACCGGGATCTCAAGCCCGCCAACGTGCTGCTCGCGGCCGACGGTCCGCGCGTGATCGACTTCGGCATCGCCCGCGCGGCCGACGCCGTCGCGCTGACCGGCACCGGTTTCCGGATCGGTTCGCCCGCCTTCATGGCGCCCGAGCAGGCCCTGGGCCAGCCGGCCACGCCCGCGACGGACGTCTTCGCGCTGGGCTCGCTGGCGGCGTACACCGCCGGCGGCACCCAGCCGTTCGGCGAGGGACCGGAGACCACGGTGCTGTACCGGGTGGTGAACGAGCAGCCGGATCTCGGCCGTGTCCCGGGCGACCTGCACGCGCTGCTGCTGCGCTGCCTGGCCAAGCAGCCCGAAGACCGGCCGACCCCCGCCGAGATCATCGAGGCCGCCCGCAACCACCCCGCTGCGGGCGGCGGGCTGCGCTTCGCCGACGACTGGCTGCCCGCTCGGGTCAGCACCGACATCACCCGCCGCTCCGACCTGCCGCAGGACTTGGCCACCGCGTTCTCCCCCGACGTCGTCGCCGTCCAGGCCCCGCCCGGCTCCGACGGCGCTGCGCAGCCCCTGCCCGAGGTGCCGACCGCTCTGCTTCCGCCCCCACTGCCGACCGTCGCCGCTCCCGCGACACCCGCGGTGGGCAAGCCCTGCCGCAAGGACGCGACCTGGAAGACGGTACTGCTGCTGTCGGCGTTGGTGGTGGCTCTCGGCGGCACGGTCGGCGGCGTGCTCCTGTCCCACAAGCTCGACCGGATCCTCGCAGCCACGGGATCGGCCGGTGACAGCCCGACGGCCGGTGACACCGGCCCGGACACGCCGGCACCGGCGGCCGACGGCCCGAGGCCGTCCGACCCGGCGAGCCCGGCCACGTACACCGCGGCGTACACCGATGCAATCCTGACCGCACCCGACGACTCCTACGACTTCGACATCGAGACCGGCAAGTTGATCCCCGCGCAGTCCACCGAGTGGTCCGTAGGGCACAACGCCAACGAGTTCCTGATCCCGACGGGAAGCGACGCCGCCGTCACCCCCAGCGGCCGGCCCACCCCGACCGATTGCTCGACGGCCATCGACCGGCATCCGGCGACGGCCCTCGACTTCAGTGACCTGCTGGCCGGCCGAGCCTTCTGTGTGCGATCGAGAAGCACTCACGCCATAGCGATCGTGCGGGTCATCTCCGTGACCGGCAACGGCCCGGTGAAGGTCTCGATGGACCACTACCGCAGCGACGGCTGACCTCCGCTCCCATCCGGCGGCCGTCGCTGGAGCATGAGCCGCGAACGCGGCGGGCGTGTGCGGTGAGGAGTCTCCCGTCCATCTGCCCCGCCCACAGCTCCTCGACCCCGAACGGACGGCGCTCGTAGCCGGCGGCGAGGCGCACCAGGTGCGGGCCACAGCACGCGCGCAGCAGCCGCTCGCCGCCTTGACGACGGTGTCGACGTCATCCGGGCGGCCTGGAAATCCGCCGATCCGGGCGGTTGGTGGCCCAGCCTCCGAGCCGGGTCCGGTCGGCGCCGGGTCGGGACTCCCGGGCCGGAGATCCGAGCCGGGTACCCGGGAAACGCCTCCCTGCTGCGGCCGGAGTACCGTGGGAGGGGTCGGGGTGGTCGCGCGGCGCGCGCTGCTCGCAGGCATTCTGCCGAAGGACTCGACCGGGGGCCCGGTGCCTCCAGGAGGGGTGCCGCCCGTGGCCGTTCGTGTTCCGGCCGCCCACTGCGCCGTGGTGCCGCACGGCACGAGGTGTCATGTGCGCGGCTGATGACTCCCAGCAGAGCCCGGTCGGAGCTGTCGGGAGGGTGACGGTGCCGATCCCGACGGACGGGCCGGGCGAGGTGCTGGTCGGCTTGCGCGGCGGGTCGGAGGCGTTCGCGGCTTGGTCCGCCGGGCCGATCGCGGTCAACACTCGGGTGGTCGTGGTCGACACGATCTCCGCCCGGTCGGTGCTGGTCGAGCCGCTGCCGCCCTGAGTCCGGGGGTCCCGCGGCCCTCGTCAATCTGTTGCAGGTCAGGTGGTTCGTCATGTTGTTCTGGCACGTGCCCGCGCCCAACGAGGCCATGCTCATCTCCGGCTCCAAGCGACAGTCGCAGGACACCCAGTTCCGGATCGTCACGGGCCACGGGAGCTTCGTCGTTCCCGTCAAGCAGAAGGCCCGCATGCTGTCCCTGGCCCTGCAGGAGTCGGAGATCGCCGAGGACTGTGTCACCCAGCAGGGAATCCGGCTCACCGTCCGCGCGGTTTGTGTCTTCAAGGTCGGCGATGACGCCGTGTCGATCGCCAACGCCGCCCGGCGCTTCCTGTCCGAGCAGAACCAGATGCAGGAACTGGTCGGACGGATCTTCGCGGGCCACCTACGCTCCATCGTCGGGGGGCTGACGGTGGAGCAGATCATCCGGGAGCGCAGCCGGGTCGCCCAGGAGGTCATGGCAGGCAGTCACGGCGAGATGGAGAAGCTCGGCATCGTGGTGGACGCCCTGCAGATCCAGGAGATCGAGGACACCACCGGCTACATCGACAACCTCGCCGCGCCGCACGCGGCGGCGGTGGCCAGTCAGGCCCGGATCGCCCAGGCCAGGGCCGACCAGGAGGCGAGCGAACGGGAGCAGCAGGCCGCCGCGCTCAAGGCCGAGTACGAGCGGGACACCGCGATCAAGCGGGCCGGCTTCCTCGCGGAGACCGAGCAGTCCAGGGCGCGCGCCGCCCAGGCCGGGCCGCTCGCCGAGGCACGAGCCACCCAGGAGGTCACCGAGGAACAGACCGCCCTCGCGCAGCGCAATGCGGCGCTCACGGCGCAGCGGCTGGAGGCGGAGGTGCGGCGCCCGGCCGACGCCGAGGCCTACCGGAAGCGGACGCTGGCCGAGGCGGACCGCGACCGGGTGAAGTTCGAGGCCGACGCCGGCGCCTACACGGAACGGACCCTGGCCCAGGCCCAGGCGGACGCCAACGCCGCCCGCGCGGCGTCGCTGCGGGACGGCAACCAGGAGCTGATCGCGGCCAACCGGATCGTGGAGGCCCTCCCCACACTCGCCGACGCGGCGGCCCGGGGCTTGGCGGGCGCCGATCTGACCGTCCTGAACGGCACCGACGGGGTGAACCAGATCGCGGCCGGCATCGCCAGCCAGGGGCTGGCCATCCTACGATCCCTCCAGCACTCCGCGGCGCCCTCAGTGACCTCGACGGCTTCGACGACCGGCGCATCGGCCGCCGACCCGAACGTCAACGGCCGCTCCACGCCCCGGCTCCCCGACCGGAGCTGACCCGGACACTCCGCCGCGAGAGTCGTCGAGGCCGGCTCGCAGTGAGCCGGCCAGCTGGGCACGGTCAGCGCGGCCGCCCCGATGCCCGCTCCGATGCCCGCCCCGATGACGGTCTGTTCGTCGACGCGGTGAGGAAGTCCACGATGAGGCGACCGAGCATGCGTGTGGATATAGGCCGGGCGACGCCGGGCGTCCGGCTTTCGCGCGGCGGGCAGAACGGGGGCGCCACCGAGCGGTGGCGCCCCCGTTCGCCTGCGGTCGGGGCACAGACCGAAGCAGTGACGGTGGGTCCGGGCGGGAAGCCGGCTGCGTCGTCCATGATGATGCCGGCCTGGTGGACCTGCGGGACGATCACCCCGGCCTGCGCGGGGGCGGACAAGAGGAGCGCGGCGCCGAGCTGCTGTTGCGAGCGGCCGCTCTGGCGTACTACGCCCACGACCTCGGCCAGATAAGGCAGTTGGCCGAAGCGGCACTGCGGCAGGGCTTCGACCCGCGGGCCGCACTGCTGCTCGGCACCGCCCTGGGCGAGCTCGGCCGCGAACGCGTGAGTCCTGGGTCAGAGTTTGAACATGGCGGCGTAGGGCTGGGTGATGCGTTCCCGCCGCGATCCGAAGTCGACGAGTACCGCGATGTCGCTGTCGCCTTCCACGCCGATGGCCCGGCCGAGGCCGTACTGGTCGTGAGTGACGCGGTCGCCGACGGCGAAGTGCTTGCGCGGTGCTTCGATCCGGGCCTTGAAGGGGCTGGTGGGCAGGACGCGGCGGACTGCTGCAGATTTCGTCATTCCCTGCAGTATGCGCCGGAAATTGCGGGAGCGGGTCCTTCCGGTGCATTTCATTTCGGAGTTCGACAGGAATGTCGCGTGCGCTGTCCAACGGGCCCCCGGATGGCGCCGGCGGGCGTGGCGCCTCGCTGTTCGCGGCCAGGGCAGGCGCTCCGCGCCCGCTTCGGCCGCCCTCCCCTCCCTGGCGTCGGCGGCGCCGACAGGGCGGGAGGCATGCTCAACGAGGCTGCTCTCCATGTGTGTTGATGGTCCCGGTGCCTCGCGATCGGCGGCCCCGGGGAGGGGCCTCGCGGAACCGGGGGTGAAATATCCGCCCGTGGCGGGCTGGGGCCTGCTAGAGTCGTTGTAGTTGCAGTAGTGGTTCCCATGAACTTTGTGTGCGCCTGCTGATGTATCGCAGGCGCCTTTTTGTTTCCCGGCTCTTCCCCGGGTGGGTGCTCATCGCGGCGACTCGAAGCGCGCGCTGTGCGTGCTTCGGACAGCCCCTTGAAGGAGATTTCTTTATGGCTAATGGCACTGTGAAGTGGTTCAACGCGGAAAAGGGCTTCGGCTTCATCGAGCAGGAGGGTGGCGGTCCTGACGTGTTCGCCCACTACTCGAACATCAACGCCAATGGCTTCCGCGAGCTGCTCGAGGGCCAGAAGGTCGAGTTCGACGTCACGCAGGGCCAGAAGGGCCCGCAGGCCGAGAACATTCGTCCGCTGTAGTTTCTGCCACGGCACCCGCCTGGTAGCGAGGGGCCCGCACCGCGTACATGATGCCCGGTGCGGGCCCCTCGGCATTGCTCCACCACGCATTCCCCGGCCGTTCAGGCCCCCTGGCTCCGCCACCGGCGGCCATCCCCACGCGAGACGCCCGGCGCCGCGTCCGGATCGGCGCCCTGCCGTGACATCCCACGGTTCGAGGATCTTCGCTCCCGCCCTCCGCGGTGAGCGTCGACCTGAGGTGACGTGCCGCACGGTTTCACCGTCCACGCCCCGCTCTTCACGCTTCGGCCCGTTCCTTGCGGCTTCCTGCCGGCGCCTCGCGCTGCGGAGCCTCCTTGCGACGTGCCGTCCCAGGAAGGTTTCGCATGAACCGCTCCAGTCGCTCCTCGTACCAGAACGCCTCCTCCCGCTCCTCGGCCTCCTCCCGCTCCGGCGGCAGCACCTTCTACGGTGACCGGCCCTCCGGGGGCCGGAGCTCCCGTCAGGGCTCCTCCGCTCAGGGCGAGTTCGCGATGCCGGTGAGCACCACCCCGGCACTCCCGGCCGTCGAGGCGTTCGCCGAACTGGACATGCCCAAGGCCCTGCTGTCGGTGCTGACCCGGCAGGGTGTCACGGCGCCGTTCCCGATCCAGGCCGCGACGCTGCCGAACTCGCTGGCCGGCCGTGACGTCCTCGGACGTGGCCGTACCGGCTCCGGCAAGACCATCGCGTTCGGTCTCGCCGTGCTGGCCAGGACCGCCGGGCAGAAGGCCGAGCCGCGCCGGCCGCTGGCCCTGGTGCTGGTTCCCACCCGTGAGCTCGCGCAGCAGGTCACCGATGCCCTCACCCCGTTCGCCCACGCGGTTCGGCTGCGGATGGCGACGGTGGTGGGCGGAATGTCGATCGGCCGCCAGACGCAGGCGCTGAACCGGGGTGCGGAGGTCGTGGTGGCCACCCCCGGCCGGCTCAAGGACCTGATCCAGCGGGGCGACTGCCAGCTGGACGGGGTCGGCATCACGGTGCTCGACGAGGCCGACCAGATGGCCGACATGGGCTTCCTGCCGCAGGTCACCGAACTCCTCGCCCAGGTCGCCGAGGGCTGCCAGACGATGCTGTTCTCCGCGACCCTGGACCGCAACGTCGACCGCCTGGTGCGGCGCTTCCTGAAGGATCCGGTCACGCACTCGGTTGACCCGTCGGCGGGTGCGGTCAGCACCATGGAGCACCACGTGCTGCACGTGCAGAACTTCGACAAGAACGCCACGATCGCCCACATCGCCTCCCGTGACGGCGGGGTGATCATGTTCATCGACACCAAGCACGGCGCGGACCGCCTGGTGGAGGACCTCCTCGCGAACGGGGTGAAGGCCGCGGCCCTGCACGGCGGCAAGTCCCAGCCCCAGCGCACCCGCACCCTGGAGCAGTTCCGCAACGGCCAGGTCACCGCGCTGATCGCGACCAACGTCGCCGCGCGCGGCATCCACGTCGACGGGCTCGACCTGGTCGTCAACCTGGACCCGCCCAGCGACCACAAGGACTACCTGCACCGCGGCGGGCGCACCGCCCGCGCGGGGGAGTCCGGCACCGTCGTCACGCTGGTGCTGCCCAACCAGCGCCGCGAGATGGCCCGCATGATGACCACGGCCGCCATCACCCCCGTCACCACCCGGGTCAGCGCCGGCGACGAGGAACTGGCCCGCATCACCGGCGCCCGCGTGCCCACCGGTATCCCCACGGTGATCGCCGCCCCCGTCGTCGAACGCCCCCGCCGCAGCGCGTCCACGAGCCGCGGCCGCCGCAGCCGCCCCGCCTACGCGGGAGCCGACGCCCGCGCAACCGCCACGGGCCGCGACAACCAGGGCTCCTCCGGCCGCCGCCGGGCACCCCGCCGCGTCGCCCTCTCCGCCTAGCGCGTACGTGGGGGCCCGGACTGCCGCCGCAGTCCGGGCCCCCCCCCCACACCCACCCGGGCGCCGGATGGGCCCCCACCGGAGCCCCCCCCCGCCGGGACACACCCCCGGCCCT
>NZ_JBSHBN010000024.1:5875-12286 GCF_053612025.1 Kitasatospora sp. NPDC054768 | reverse complement strand
CGCCGCCCCCGCCCAACCCCCCCGGGGCGTCAAAAACCGGGCCTCCAGGGGCCCCCGCGGGCCCCCCGGCCGGTCCCCCATCCCCGCTTGGGTGTTTGGGGGGGGCGGGTCGGGCCGCCCCTGCGGGGCCCCCCACCACTCACCAAGCGGAGAGCAGTCTCGGCCCGCTCCGGCGCACCCGCCGGCCGTTCCACCGCCAGTGCCCTGACTACCGCCGGTCCCGGCGGTGGATACGCGAAGGAGTCTGCCCATGACCATCACCCTCGAATGCCCCGCGACCACCGCCACGGTCGGCGACCTTATGAAATGCCCGGAGCTGCAGATCAGCGACGACGTCATGGTCGACATGGCGATGGACATCCTGCAGAGCTCCGGTGCCGACCACCTCCTGGTCCGCGACGACGACGGCCGCTGCGCGGGGTTGCTGACCCGCCTGCACCTGGCGCCGTTCCAGACCCGCTCCCGGTCCACCGAGCGCACCCCGGTGCGCGACATAGTCCTCGACCGGGCCCCGTTCGCCACCGCCGACATGCCCGCCGCCACCGCGGCCGCCGCCATGCGTTCCCGCGGCCTGGCCGTGTGGCCGGTGGTGGACCACGACGGCCACGCCATCGGCCTGCTCCGCTTCTAGGCCCGGCGCGTCGGCGCCGACGCGCCGGCCATCGCGGTATCCGCCCGCAGCGCGCTTCGCCCCTACCGGCGGATGCGCCGGGCCGGTGCGGCCTCACGCGAACCTGGAATCCCCCTGCGCGGAAGCGGTCTGCGTGGTCCGCGCCGTGAGGCAGGGTGTCGGGCGGCCGGGCCGGTGGAGAACGGTCGGCTGGCGAACCGGAACCGAGGGGCTCGTGTCCCGGGCGGCCTGCGGTGGGCACCTGCTGCTCACCGCGGGCCGGTTTCGTCGGCCTGGATGGCTGGGTCAGGTGTCGGCGGCGGGTTCCTGGCCGTGTTGGGAGTGGCGGAGCTGCTCGTTGATGCGCAGGGCTTCCTCGAGTTGGTCTTCGAGGATGATGATGCGGCAGGCGGCGTCGATGGCGGTGCCCTGGTCGACGAGGTCGCGGGCGCGCATCGCGATCCGAAGCTGGTAGCGGGAGTAGCGGCGGTGGCCGCCGTCGGAGCGCAGGGGGGTGATGAGGCCCTGCTCGCCGAGCGAGCGCAGGAAGCCGGGGGTGGTGCCGGTCATCTCGGCGGCGCGGCCCATGGTGTAGGCGGGGTAGTCGTCATCGTCGAACGAGCTGACGGCGTCGGGGGTGTGGGGTCGGATGGTTGCCGTGGTCACTGCACCTCTTCTTGTTGTTCTGTCCGGGGACGCGCTGAGGGGCCCCGGGGCCGTTGCGGCTCCCGGGGCCCCGAAGGGTTTTACACCATCTGCCGGCCTGTGGCCGACTTCCTCATGTCCGCCTCGCCCCCGGGGGAGGGAGCGTGCGGGGATCGCGTATGCGTGACCGGAAACCACCGTCCTTGCCTTGGGGTCTTCGGAATCCGCCCGGGTGATGCCTCACGGGCCGGGCGATCCTGATGGCGCTCTGTCCCCTCCGTTCATCTTCTGTACTGACCGATTACTGCGAACTGCGGGTACTTCCAACTGCCGGGTACTGCGAACTGCTCGGAACTGCGGTACTGCTGGTACTGCGAACTGCGTGGTAGTGCCAACTACCCGGTGCTGCTGTGGCGGTCCTGGTGGTCCGCCGGTTCCGGCAGTCAGCCCCGTCGCCCGTCCTGCTCAACCGTTCGGCTTGGAACCCCACTGCCGGACTCCCAGCACGCGCGCCCGCAGTCTGGGCGCCTTCACTGGGATACCGCGTACTGCGACTGCCGGTACTGCGCAACTCAACTTCACCTGCTGGTAATGCATTTACCGAAATGCGGTACTGCTGGGCGGCGGCCCCTGATCCTGCGGGCCGCCCGGCCCGGCCACCGGTCCTGTCGCCTTACTGCACCATCCCTGGCTTCAGGGCCCTGCAACCGTGCCGACCTGCGAACTTCTTTCCTGCTGCCCGCCAGTTCGTGTCTGGCGGATACCGCTCGACCTCGTCTACGAGAGAAACATTAACCACGGTGCGCGGCAATGTCTACTCCGGCGGGCATAGATTTTGCGGTGTCGGTCGGGGAGGTAGTCTCCGCTCCGGACAGGGCGGCGGCCGGTCGCCGCAGCCGCGCCAGGACGGAGGACGCCGCGCCCGGCGGCCAGGACGACGAGTGAGCGGGAGGCGAGCGGTGGAAGGGCCGCAGGTAGTGCGGCAGGTGCGCACCCCCGAGCCCCATGCCCAGGCGTCGCCGGCGGTGGCCATCGCCGAAGCTGTCCGCGACCGGGACGAGCGGGTCCTGTGCCGGCTTCTGGCCCGTTTCGCCGAGCAGGCCGCCATCACGGACCTGCCCGCCCTGCGCGACGCCATCGACACCACCGGGCAGCACGGCGACCGCCCGCCGGGAGCCCGTTAGGCCGAGCCGGCCCGCCACGCTCCCGGATCGGAAGGCGCGTGCGGCGGCGTCACAGGTCAGGCGGACGTGCCCGGCCCAGCGCGGCGGATACCAGCCCTGCCCCGGCCGCTGCGGGCTCCACCGGTCGACCGGATCACCGTCGAGGTGTCCGACAACGGCACCGCCGCGTCGGCCGACACACCGGTGGGCGCCCTGGCGGGGGCGGGCGGTGCGGCCGGACCGAGGGCGGGCCGCACCGGGTACGGTCTGATCGGAATGCGCGAACGCGTCGCGCTGCACGGCGGCAGCCTGGTGGCAGGCGGTGTGGACGGTGGTGGCTTCCGGGTGGTGGCCAGCCTGCCGGTGGCGCCGGTCGACGGTGAGGAGCGGCTCGGAAGACGGAAACGCTGGAGCGGATCAGGGTACTGATCGCGGACGACCAGCCGCTGGTGCGGCGGGGCCTGGCCCTGATCCTGTCCCCCGACCCGGCGTTCGACGTGGTCGCCGAGGCCGACGACGGGCAGCGGGCGGTCGACCTCGCGCACCGGCACCGGCCCGACGTCGTGGTGATGGACATCCGGATGCCAGTGCTCGACGGGGTCCAGGCGACCGAGCGGCTCACCCGGGAACTGCCCGAGTGCCGGGTCCTCGCGCTGAGCACCTTCGACATGGACGAGTACGTGGTGGCCGCCCTGCGCGCCGGCGCGTCCGGGTTCCTGCCCAAGGACTGCTCCCCCGAGGAGCTCTCGGCCGCCGTGCGCACGGTGCACACGGGGGAGGCCGCGGTGGCGCCGCGCCTGAAGCCGGGCGGAGCGGGCCGGTTGCCCCGAGTCTCCCCGAGCCGCGAGGCCGTCCGGTGCCCGGCCCCCGCGCGCGGGAGCCGGCCCGAGGGGTGGGTCAGCGGCAGAGGGCCGCGTCCAGGGCTTCCGCCATGTGCTGCGCGCCGTCCGCGCCGGGGACGGTGGTGACCGTGATGGTGACGGCGCGGCCGTCGTCGGTGACGCCGCCGCGGGAGCGGTAGCCGGGGGAGGTGCCGCCGTGGCCCCAGGCCAGGCCGCCGCAGGAGAGCGGCCTGCTCTGCAGGCCCAGACCGTAGCGGACACCTGGGCCCAGGAGTTCGGCGGGGACGGTGGCGCGCATCTCGGCGAGCTGTGCCGGGGGCAGGAGCCGGCCGCCGAGGAGCGCGGCGAAGAACGAGTTGAGGTCGGTGTTGGTGGTGACGACCGCCCCGGCCGCCCAGGCCATCGAGGTGTCCATGTCGGTGTAGTCGACCGGGGGAGCGTCCGGCGTGCTGCGGAAGTAGCCGTGGGGGTGGGCCTCGTGGATGGTGGTGTCGCCGGGGGTGGGGAAGTAGGTGTGGCGCAGGCCGATGCGGTTGATGACGCGCTTGGTGATCTCCTCGCCGAGCGGCCGTCCGGTGACCTTCTGGGCGAGGAGTCCGGCGACGATGTAGTTGGTGTTGCTGTACTCCCAGCTGGTTCCCGCGGGGAAGCGGGCCTTCTGGGCGAGCGCGCCGTCGAGGAGGTCGCGGGGCTCGAAGTAGCGGTACTGCACGGTGGTGAAGTCCGAGAGGGCGGGGGCGTCCATGTACTCGGGCAGGCCGCTGGTGTGCTGGAGCAGTTGACGGACGGTGATGTCGTGTCCGTCGATGCCGTCGCCGCGCAGCAGGCCGGGCAGGTAGGTCTCGACGGGAGAGTCGAGGCCGACCTTTCCCTCGGCGACGAGCTGGAGGACGACGACGGCGGTGAAGGTCTTGGTGTTGCTGCCGGCGCGTATCTGCCCGTCGACGGGGGGCTTGGCCCCGGTGGCGAGGTCGCCGACGCCCGCGGTGTAGGTGCGGGTGCGGCCGTCACGGCCCTTCACGGAGGCCAGTGCGGCGGGCGGGCCGTCGTCCTTCACCAGCGCGTTCAGGCTCTGCTGGACGCTGTCCGGCTTGCCGCCCGCGAACGCCGCGGTCGATGCCAGCGCCCCGGCCGCCAGGACACCGGCGGCCACGGCGGTCACGGCCGCCACCGCCCGGTGCCGGCCGCCCCGGCGGGAACGGCGGACGCGGGTGTGCGGTGTGTGCTCGTTCACGGAGGAACTCCTCTGCTGAAGGGGGAATTGCCGGGCTGTGCGGGTTCCGTGCGCCGAGGCGTGCCGGGGCGCGCGGAACCCGTTGGTGGTGCCGGTGCGGATCGCGGATGCTCAGGCCGGACCGGGGAGGGTCCGCGGGGTCAGCGACACAGGGCCGCGTCCACCGTGGCCTTGACGTGCTGCTCGGTCTCGTCGCCCGGGATCACGGTCACCGCGATGCCGGCGGCGCGGCCGTCGTCGGTGGCGCCCCCGGCGGTGTAGTAGCCCGGGATGGTCCCGCCGTGGCCCCAGTACAGGCCGCCGCACGACAGCGGATGGCTCACCAGGCCCAGCCCGTAGCGGACGCCGGGACCCACCTCGTCGGCGGGGACGGTGGTGCGCATCTGGGCGAGCTGCGCCGGGGGCAGGAGCCGGCCGCCGAGGAGCGCGGTGTAGAAGCGGGTGAGGTCACTGGGGGTGGAGACGACGGCGCCTGCCGCCCAACCCCAGGACGGGTCCAGCTCCGTGTAGTCGCGGAGCGAGCCGTCGGCTTCCCGGTTGTAGCCCTTGGGGTGGGCCTCGTGGAGGGTGGTGTCGCCGGGGGTGGGGAAGTAGGTGTGGCGCAGACCGATGCGGTCGACGATGCGCCGGTTGACCTCCTCGCCGAGCGGCCGCCCGGTGACCTTCTGGATGATCAGGCCGGCCAGCAGGTAGTTGGTGTTGCTGTACTCCCAGCGCGTACCCGGGGCGAAGTGGGCTTTCTGGGCCAGAGCCGCGTCGAGGAGCTCGCGCGGTTCGTAGTACCGGTTCGGGCCGGTGAGGATGGAGTCCTTGTCCACGTACTCGGGCAGGCCGCTGGTGTGCTGGAGCAACTGCCGGACGGTGATGTCGCGTCCGTCGATGCCGTCGCCGCGCAGCAGGCCGGGCAGGTAGGTCTCGACGGGAGAGTCGAGGCCGACCTTTCCCTCGGCGACGAGCTGGAGGACGACGACGGCGGTGAAGGTCTTGGTGTTGCTGCCGATCCGTACCTGCCCGTCGACGGGGGGCTTGGCCCCGGTGGCGAGGTCGCCGACGCCCGCGGTGTAGGTGCGGGTGCGGCCGTCACGGCCCTTCACGGAGGCCAGTGCGGCGGGCAGGCCGTCGTCCTTCACCAGCGCGTTCAGGCTCTGCTGGACGCCGTCCGGCTTGCCGCCCGCGAACGCCGCGCTCGGTGCCAGCGCCCCGGCCGCCAGGACACCGGCGGCCACGGCGGTCACGGCCGCCACCGCCCGGTGCCGGCCGCCCCGGCGGGAACGGCGGACGCGGGTGTGCGGTGTGTGCTCGTACACGGAGGAACCCCTCTGAATGGACCGTTCCGGTGATTTCCGGCCTTGGTCAAGAGGACCATTCAGAGGTGGGGGAGTTCGTCCGCACCCAGGACGAGACCGAACCTGGGAGCCGGCTCCGGGAGACGCCCCCGGGCAGGACCGTGCTCCTGCGCCGTCTCAACGAAGGAGGCCGTTCCCGCCATCGGGTGGGAACGGCCTCCGGCCTGCGAAGAGCTGGTCAGGACGACGGGAGGTGAACCTGCGGCCCCTTGGCCGGCACCGGGCTGCCCGGGGGCTGGTTCCGTCGGTCGGCGTGCGGCCGGCCTACTGCCTGCCGGAGCGAGGCCTCGGGAGGCGGCGGATGGCACGGGCGGAGACCAGGGCCAGTGTGCCGAGGCCGACCAGCAGGGTCGCGCCGGTCGCGTAGAGCAGTTCCTCGGTGCCCGTGTTCGGCAGCTCGTTCGGGTGCTTCGGGGGCTGCGTCGGCAGGGGTGCCGGTGTGCTGGTCGCGGTGATTCGGGCGGTTGCGGGGGGTGAGGTGACGGGCGGGCCGCTGGGTGGGGTTCCGTGGGCGGTGGCGGTGTTGGTCACGGTGCCCGCGTCGATGTCCGCCTGGGTGACGGTGTAGGTC
>NZ_JBSHBN010000024.1:0-5779 GCF_053612025.1 Kitasatospora sp. NPDC054768 | reverse complement strand
GGTGAGGTGACGGGCGGGCCGCTGGGTGGGGTTCCGTGGGCGGTGGCGGTGTTGGTCACGGTGCCCGCGTCGATGTCCGCCTGGGTGACGGTGTAGGCCGCGGTGCAGGTGGTGGAGGCGCCGGGGGTGAGCGTGGTGACCGGGCAGGTCGCCGTGGGGGAGGTGCCGGTGCCGGAGAACTGGGTCTCGGTCACTCCGATGGTGGTGAGGTCGACGTTTCCGGTGTTGGTGACCAGGTAGGAGTATGTGACGGTCTGGCCCGCGGTGGAGACGGTCGTCGGGGAGGCGGACTTGGCGATCGTCAGCGCCGGAGTCGAGGGCGGTGTCGCCGCGTTGAAGGAGTCCGAGGCCGTGACGGTGACGCCTGCGATGGTGGTGGCGGTGACCGTGGAGGTGTCGGTCTCCTGGGTGCCGGGTTCCATCGCCGGGATGGTCCCCGTGCAGTCGAACGTCGCGCCCGGCACGAAGGGGCCGGCCCAGGTCGTACCGGTGGCCGGGCCGCCCAACGGGGAGAAGTCACAGGACAGGCCGGTGAGGGCCGGGCCGGACGTCGTGCTGTCGGTGACCTCCACGTTGCTCAGCACCAGCGACCCGTTGTTCCTGACGGTCATCGTCACCGGCGTCGGAGTCCCGGCGGGGACGGACTTGCCGGGTGCCGTGTTGTGGTCGCCGTTCGTCGGGCCCTCGTCGGTGGAGAACTTGACGATGGAGAGGTTGTTCCCGCCGCCGGAGTTGTTCCAGTTCGGGTTGTCCAGCGAGGTTCCGGCGTTCTGGCTGGTGCCGTTCCCCATGGCGACCACGACGGTGTCCGAGAACTGCTTGAGGGTGTTGTCCGTGATCGTCACCGGCAGGATCAGCCCGACGCTCGTGTTCGCCGGGACGGTGACGGTGACCGAGATGCCGGTCGGAGTGCACGAGTTGAGGGTGGCCGTGCCGGTGTAGGTGACGTCGTTGCCCAGTGTGTTGGTGGCCGTGTCCAGGTTCTGCTGGGCGATGGTGGACGAGGGATCGGTGGAGTAGGGGAGTGTCAGCCCCGGTACGAACGCCGCGCAGTTGAAGGCCTGGCCGGCCTGGGCGGTGTCCGTGAACGTGGCCGTGGTGGCCGTCGTGCTCGCCGGGGTGTGCATCACCCAGACGATGTTCGTGTCCGGGAAGGCGGTGCCGGTGTAGATGAGCCCGTACTTCTCGGCGTTGGCGGGATTGCGGGGCGGCCACGGCTCGACGACGATCGGGGTGGTGAACGTGACCCCCGCGTTCGTCGTGTAGACGAGGTCCTGCGCGCCGTTGTTGTCGGTCGACAGCTGGGCGCTGATCGTGGTCTGCCCGCAGACGCCCGTGTGCGTCTCGACATAGGCGCCCATGGTGTACGTCACGACGGCGGGCCGGCCGGCGATGGTGGCGGTGCCGATGGCCGCGCCGGTGCCGTCCAGCACGGTCTGCGTGCCGGACGGGAAGTTCGCGAGCTGCGCCGGCATCGTGACCGAGAAGGTGTCACCCGCATGGCTGCCGTCCGGGACGCACCAGGTGATCTGCGTGGTGACGGTCATCCCGGGATGGAGCGGCGCGGACGGCGATCCGGCCCAGGTGGTGGTGATACCGGTGATCGCATTGATCGAAGCGCTGTACGCGGGGGTCTGCGCCCCGTGGATCAGCACGGCCGCGAGCGCGGCCAGCACGACGACGGTCTGTCTGAGGGCAGGCCGCATCATTGCCAGTAGTGGCATTGCTTCTCTCCTAGGAAATCCGGCGAACTCCATCCCGGAGCCGGTCGGCCTCCGACACTGCGGCCGATCGGCTGCGGGTGCGGGGTGTTCACCGTTGAGTCGCGTCGGCCGAATCCTTTCGGCGGCCGTTGAGTGCCTGGTGCGCGTCGGCGCCGGTCACGCTATGGAGCTTCTCGTCATCACCCGCGACCTCCTCGGGGCCGGAACACCTGAAGGGCTCTGCCGGGATCCGGGCCGGCCACACGCATTCGGGCGAACCGGCTTCCGTCCGATTCGCCGAAGCGCGGTGAACGCGCCTCATCGGCATGACGTGGGTCGGCTCGCAGCAGTGCGAGAGGACGCACCGTCACATGCCTGACGCACAGCAGATGGTACGTGTCGGTACAGATCTTCCGGCGATTCTCCCTACCTGGCGCGTCGAGGGCGTGCAAGTCGAGGAGGAAGCGCGATCCGGCCCGACCGGCCCGACCGGCCCGCACCGTCGGAGCTGCCGAAGCACCGGGGCCGGGGGGCGAAGGCCGGTGAGGCCGACAGGGGGTGATGAGGCCGGGAACGCGGACAGGGACCGGTGCCGGGTGGCGCCGGTCCCTGTCGGGCCGCGGGGGTGGGGTGGGTCAGTAGGAGTCGGGGGTGTGCTGCTGCGGCGGGCGGGTGTCCCTGGGGGTGAAGGCGGTGGCCCAGGGGGTGGTGACGGTCTCCAGGACGCCGGGGGCCCGGGTCGGCGCCGGGGCGGGCTGCGGGGGGAGGGGTTCGGCGGCGCGGAGCTGGTCGATGCTCCTGGTCATGCCGGTCTTGAGGCGGGGCGTCAGGGGCTTCTCGATGAGCCGGTGGACCAGCCAGGAGGCGACGAGCATGCCGGCGGTGACGACGGCGACCGCCGTCCAGGGCTTGGTGCCGTGGTCGTAGAGGGCGCGCAGGGCGGTCCAGCCCATGGCCTCGTGGAGGAGGTAGAGGGGGTAGGTGAGGGCGCCGGCGAAGGTGAGCCAGCGCCACTGGATCCGGGAGCCCCAGCCCATGGCCACCGCGGTGATCACGAGGTAGGAGAGGGTGGTCAGCAGGACGGCGGGCCAGGTCGGCAGCTCGGGCCGGCCCAGGACGGTGTTCACGTCGTGCTGGTGCTGGATGGTGTAGAGCACCGAGAGGATCCAGCTGATCCCGACGATGCCGAAGAGCATGAGGTTGGGACCGTACCGGTGGACCAGGTAGAGCGCGAGGCCGGCGACGAAGAACGAGGAGACGTCCGACATCGCGAAGAACTCCAGGACCGGCCACTTGGTGCTCGCCGAGACGATGCCGGCGACCGTCCAGATCGAGCAGAAGGCCACGATCCGCCGGTAGGTCACGCCCTGCCACACCACGATGGCGAACAGCAGGTAGAAGCGCAGCTCGGCCCAGAGCGTCCAGTAGACGGCGTCCACGTTCGGGATCCCCAGGCCCACGTGGAACATGGTGAGGTTGGCGAGGACCTGCTCGGAGGGGAGCGGCTGGCGCACGAGCGGCCACATCGTCACGACCGCGGTGGTGAGCAGGACGGCGAACCAGTACGCGGGGTAGAGCCGGATGACCCGGGAGCGGACGAAGTCGCCCACCGGGCGGCCCCAGCTGCTCATGCAGATCACGAAGCCGCTGATCACGAAGAACAGGCAGATACCCGTCCAGAGGTACGCGGCGGGCGCGGAGGCGCGGTGGAACACCTGCTCGGCCGGCTTGCCCCAGGCGCTGATCTCGGGCTTGGTACCGCCGCCGTAGCCGATGTAGTGGTGGAAGACCACCATCAGCGCGGCCAGGATGCGCAGGCCGTCCAGGACGGCGAGACGGCCGCCCTTGGCGGATTTGCGGCGGCCCGAGGAACCTGGTCGTTGCCGGGGGAAAATGCTCACGGCTGACGATAACGCACGCCCTGTAAGCCGCTTGCAGGCCCCTGCGCATGACAGGGCAGGGCGGCGACGGGCTGCGGCAGGGCGTTTTCCCGTGATCGAGGCAAGTGCTGGGAGGGGCGTCCCCGCCCCCGGAGGCGGGGCGGGGACGGACGGTGCGGTCGGGGAAGGCCGGGGGCGGCCTGCCCTCGGGAGTTCCTGACGCGCGCGCCCCGGCGCGGGAGTGGACCACCACCCCGCGCCAGGACGCACGACGGATCGGCGCGCGGAGGGCGCGCCGGTCGGAGGACGCCGGTCGGAGCGCGTCGGTCAGAGCGTGCCGGTGATCGTGGTGCCGGTGTGGTTGCCCGGGATGGCGGTGAGGTCGAGGTTCTCGGGGGCGGCCCAGGTGCCGTCGTTGTGGCGGGCGGTGAGCAGGACCTTGTTGTCCGTGGTGGCGATGGCGAACACGGCGTCGGTGTCGACGGGCGTGGCGCTGATGCTGGTGCCCGTGACGTTGCCGATGACGCCGCCGAGGGACGTCACGGGCTGCCAGGTGTGGTTGAGGTAGCGCATGGTGTGGTACTGGCCGTCGCTCGCGATGAGGGCGAGGTTGAGGTCGTTGCCCTGGCGGGAGACGGCGACGCCGCTCACCGGGCCGGTGCTGCCCGCGGCTTCGGAGACCGCCCCCCAGGTGCCCCAGCTGCCGGAGCCGGTGCGCAGGGTGTGGTAGACCTTTCCGCCGGCCACGGCCGCGATGTGCAGTTCGGGTCCGGCGTCCCCGGACGCTCCGGCGGCGGAGATGGCGGTGATGCCGTTGAGCGGGCCGGTGACGTCGGTGACCACGTTGAACGCGGTCCACTGGCCGGCGCCGTTGCGGATGGAGTGGTAGAGGGTGCCGTTGGCGACCACGACCACGTGCAGGTTGTCGCCGATGGAGGCGATGGAGACCTGGGTGATGCCGCTGAGGTCCGTGAGGGCGACGTTGAGGTCGGCGAACGTCTGCTTCCAGCCGCCGTCGAGGTTGCGGATGGCGTAGTGGAGGTGCCCGTCGCCGCCCAGGGCGATGATGTGGGTGTCGGCGTTGATGCCGGCCGAGGCGACGGCGCGCACCCCGCCGATGGCGCCGGCCGTGGCCTGGACGTCCTCGTACGGGGTCCAGGCGCCGTCGTAGAGACGGCTGGCGAAGTAGAGGTTGGCGTCGCTGCGCACCAGGGCCTGGGTCTTCCAGCCCAGGGACTTCGCCCGGGTCTGCTGCACCCAGCCGGCGACGTTGTCGACGCGGGTGTTGTAGGCGCCGGTGCGGGTCTCGGTGGCGGGCACGCCCAGGCAGCCGCCCTGCCAGGAGCGGGAGGCGACGGCGACCAGCTCGGCCTTGCCGCCCGTCTCGCGGATCACGGGGGCGCCGGTGTCGCCCTTGCAGATCGCCGCGCCGCCGGTGCCGGTCGTGCCGAGGCCGGCGGCGGCCACGGTGTCGAGCGAGAAGGCGCCGGTGTGGAGCTTGAGCGGAGCCCACTCGTCCTTGGTCCGGCCGTACGCGGGCACGCGCAGCGTCTGCCCGGCGGTCGGCGCGGCGGTGGCGACCGCCAGCGGGGCGATGCCGTCGACGGGCGTGGCCAGGCGGGCCATGACGAGGTCACGGCCGGCGTACGGCACCAGCTCGGACACCTCGGCGGTCCTGCCGCCGGTGGTGGTCAGGTCGGTGCGGCCGACGGTGGCGACGGTCTTCCACTTCGGCGCGCCGGCCGCCAGGGCCTGCGGCTGCGCCGGGTCGTCGGCGAAGCAGGAGGCGGCGGTGAGCACCCAGTTGCGGTCGACCAGCGCACCGGTGCAGGCACGCAGGGTGTCGCCGATCGCCAGGCGCGCGGTGAAGGCGTAGGAACCGTCGGCGGCCGCGTTGCCGACCACGGCGCCGGCCGGGGGTGTGGCGAGGGTCGTCAGGGTTCCGGCGGCGAGGACGGCGGTCAGCGCGCCCGCCCGCAGGTTGCGGGACGAGGAGGTGCGAGGCATGAGTGGGCTCCCGAACGTGAGAGGTGGTGATGCGGGGGTGGTGGTCAGCCGGTGACGCGCAGTTCGAGCAGGGTGGTGGGCTTGCCGCTGCCGTTGCCGCTGCCGATCCCGACGGGGACGGCGGTGCCCTTGGCGATGTCGATGCTCTGGGAGGCGCCCTCGCTGGTGAGCTTGGCGTTGACCGAGTAG
>NZ_JBSHBN010000023.1:30189-75991 GCF_053612025.1 Kitasatospora sp. NPDC054768 | reverse complement strand
TCGCGCCGACCTCGCTGTTCCGGCTGCTGGAGATGATCGAGGCGGGCGCACCGCGACCGGCCGCGGTGATCGGCGTTCCGGTCGGCTTCATCGGCGCCGCCGAGTCCAAGCAGGCCCTGGCCGAGCACCCGTCCGGCCTGGAGCACCTGGTGGTGCGCGGCCGGCGCGGCGGCAGCGCGATGGCCGCCGCCGCCGTCAACGCGATTGCGAGCGAAGAAGAGTGACGGAACATCAGAACCACACGGGCCGGCTGTACGGTGTCGGGCTCGGCCCGGGCGACCCGTCGCTGGTGACCGTCCGGGCCGCCGAACTCATCGGCAAGGCCGACGTGGTGGCCTACCACAGCGCCCGGCACGGGCGGTCCATCGCACGCTCGATCGCCGAACGGTATCTAACGGGCGGTCAGGTCGAGGAGAAGCTGGTCTACCCGCTCACCGTCGAGACCACCGACCACCCGGGCGGCTACCGCGGCGCGCTGGACGACTTCTACGAGGAGGCCGCCGCCCGGCTGGCCGCCCACCTGGACGCCGGGCGCGACGTGGTGGTCCTCGCGGAGGGCGACCCGCTCTTCTACGGCTCCTACCAGCACATGCACAAGCGGCTAGCGCACCGCTACCCGACCGAGGTGGTGCCGGGCGTGACCTCGCTCAGCGCGGCCGCCGCCCGGCTCGGACAGCCGCTGACCGAGGCCGAGGAGACGCTCACCGTCATCCCCGGCACGCTGCCCGAGGAGGAGCTGACGGCGCGGATCGCGGCCGCCGACTCGGCCGTGATCATGAAGCTGGGGCGCACCTTCCCGACCGTCCGCCGGGCCCTGGAGCGGGCCGGGCGGCTGGCGGACGCGCAGTACGTGGAGCGGGCCTTCATGGCGGGGGAGCGGGTCGCGCCGCTCGCCGAGGTCGAGGACGGGACGGTGCCGTACTTCTCGGTCGTGGTGCTGCCGAGCAAGGTCGCGCCGCTGGAGCCGGAGATCCGGCTGTCGGAGGGCGTCGGCAGTGTGACCGTGGTCGGCACCGGGCCGGCCGGACCGCTCTGGCTGACCGCCGAGGCGCGCGGCGCGCTGTCCGAGGCCACCGACCTGGTCGGCTACACCACCTACCTGGACCGGGTGCCGGAACGGCCGGGGCAGCGGCGGCACGGCTCGGACAACAAGGTGGAGTCGGAGCGCGCCGAGTACGCCCTGGACCTCGCCCGGCGCGGGCACCGCGTCGCGGTGGTGTCCTCGGGTGACCCGGGGGTGTTCGCGATGGCCACCGCGGTGCTGGAGGTCGCCTGTGAGGAGGCGTACCGGGACGTCCCGGTGCGGGTGCTCCCGGGGATGACCGCCGCCCATGCGGCCGCCTCCCGGGCCGGCGCCCCGCTCGGGCACGACTACGCGACGATCTCGCTCTCGGACCGGCTCAAGCCCTGGGACGTGGTGGCGAAGCGGCTGCGCGCCGCCGCCGGGGCGGACCTGGTGCTCGCGCTGTACAACCCGGGCTCGAAGTCCCGGACCACCCAGGTCGGGCTCGCCCGGGACCTGCTGCTGGAGTACCGGGCGCCGGAGACCCCGGTGGTGATGGCCCGCGACGTCGGCGGCCCGACCGAGCGGGTGCGGATCGTCCGGCTGGGCGAGCTGGACCCGGCGCTGGTCGACATGCGGACCGTCCTGCTGATCGGTTCCTCGCAGACCCGGACGGTCGAGCGGGGCGGCGGCGTGGAGGTCGTCTGGACGCCGCGGCGGTACCCGGAGGAGTGACGGGCGACGGATGACAGCGAACAGATTTCATCATCTGTTCGCTGTCATCCGTCATTCGTCAGCTGTCATCCGCCATCCGCCATCCGTCGACTGTCGGCCGTCACCCGTTGGCCGCCGTTCGCCGGACCCCGGCCGTTACCGGGTCGGCTTGGTGAGCAGCAGCTCCGTGTTGTGGTCCCCGTCCGTGCCCAGCAGTGCCGTCGGCCGGCCGTTCGGGTCGTTGTACGACAGCTCGCGGTAGAGCGCCGCGAGGTTGGCGTCCGAGGTGCTGCCGAAGTCCGTCCCGTACGGTGCGGAGGACTCGATCAGCGTGGTGAACAGTGAGAGCGTGCCGTCCCCGTTGTCCGCGATCTCGATGATCCGCCCGTGCTGCGGGTAGTCGATGTGCGAGGCGGTGTTGATCTCCCAGAACGCCCGCTCCGGCACCGCGTGGCCGTGCGGCGTGATCTTGTTCATGTGGGTGTGCCCGTTCACCCACGCGACCACGTTCGGGTAGCGCTGGAGCAGCGCCACCAGCTCGTTGCCGTCGTGTCGCCCCTCGAAGATGTTGCGCGGGTCCGGCAGCAGGTTGCCCATCGTGCCGCTGGTGTGGTGGCTGAAGACGAGGATCAGCTCGTCCGTGCTCCCGCCGGTCACCTTGCGCCCGTCGGCGTCGTACCAGTGTCCGCTGTGCGCCTTCAACTGCTGCTCCAGCCAGCGCAGTTGCGCGGTGCCCAGTGAACCGTCGGCGAACCCGGCCTGGTTGGTGGTGTCCAGGCTGATGCCGACCACCTTCTCCGAGATGCGGAAGGTGTAGTAGAGCTTGCCGCTGTTGGCCATGTCCGAGGTGAAGCCGTGCCCGTACGGGCCCGCGCCGGTGACCGCCGGGTCCAGGTGGGCCTTGGCGAACTCCTTGAGCGTGAACGGCCGGCGGCGATCGTCCGGGGTGATCCTGCGCACCAGGTCGCCGCTGGCGATCAGCTTCGCGAGCAGCAGTACGGCGCCCGCCGGGTCACGGCGCAGCGAGTCCATCAGCTGGGCGGCCGTGGCGTCGTCGCAGCCCTCCAGCTTGTACTGGCCGGCGTACAGGTCGTTCAGCAGTCCGAGGTCCGGCAGCGAGCCCTCGATGCTGTCGTCGTGGTTGCCGACCGTGGTGTACCAGGGCGTGCGCAGGCCGGGCGCGTCGAAGGGGCGGCCGGCGGCGGACAGGAAGCCGGGTATCTGCGGGAAGCCCTTCGCCTTGTAGCCGTCGCTGTAGGAGAGTTCGGGGTTCCAGTAGGCCGCGTTGCCGGAGTTCTGCACCCCTTCGTAGCGGCTCGGGTCACCGGTGTTCTGGGCCAGCCGGCCGCCGCCCATGACCTTGAGGTACCAGTCGAGTTCGGCGAGCTCGTGGTTGTCGGTGTTGTCGCCGGTGGCCATCACCATGCTGAACGGCATCCCGGTGTAGGGGCCGCCGGCGAGCGAGTTGACCCGCTCGACGAGGGCCGAGACACCGCGGGCGTTCAGGGCCTCCTGCGGCCGGTAGGCGCTGCCGTTGAGCTTGGCCAGGTACTCGAAGCGCACCGGGGACTCGGTGTCCACCAGGTGCAGGTCGCTGAACTGGACGAAGCTGGCGAGGCCGGTCCGGCGGTCGTCCCGTCCGGTGGTCGCCGACGCCAGGTCGCCGCGCACCGTCAGCGGCCAGCCCGGTCCGGCCGTCAGCCGCTTGTAGCCACCGGTACCGACCGGGGTGGCCACCTGCTCCAGCGTGGTCCCGGTGATCCTGACCGCCCGTTCGGCCGTCGTCGCCAGCGCCCGGTCGCGCGCCGCGGCCGAGGCGAACTGCGCGCCGCCCAGCGACAAGGCCGACCAGGCGGCGGCCACCGACGTACCGGTGAGGAACGTACGCCGACTCATCCCTGCCACAAAAACCCCCACATGCTGATGGCCCGGCGGGGCGCTTCGACCCCGGCCGGGCCCACGTCTGTCATGAACCCGCTTCTGGCGGACCGCCAGATTACTCACTGGTAGGCACGGTGGGCGAGGCCCGCGCAGAGAACTCTTCGGGAACGCGGGGCAGCGGCCCCGTGCGGCTCGTGCTCGGGATTCCTCCGCACCGCGCAGGGACGCGGGTGCCGCCACCCCGGTCGGGTCCCGCCCGGCCCGGTGGGGGAAAATCGGCGGCGGCGGCCGGTGTGGCCGCCGGAGCGGAGCAGGACGGCGCGGGCGCCGTCGGAAACGGGGCGCAGGTGGCCGCAGCGGGAGCCGAGGCGGGAGCCGGAGCGGGAGGCCGGGCCGGCCAGCTGAAGAGCAGCGGCCTGCGGCCCGGCTGGACGACGGGGGCCTGCGCCACCGCGGCCACCAAGGCGGCGTACACCGCGCTGCTCACCGGCGAGTTCCCGGACCCGGTGGTCATCACCCTGCCCAAGGGCCAGCAGCCCGCCTTCGCCCTCGCGGCCGAGGAACTGACCGCCGCCGAGGAGCCGGCCACCGCCGCGAACCCCGTCGCCGGAGAGCCGGCCGGTGCGCCCGGCAAGCCCGACAAGCCCGGTGCGCCCGGCCCCGACCGGCGCATCGCCGCCATGGCCGGGGTGGTCAAGGACGCGGGCGACGACCCCGACGTCACCCACGGCGCGCTGATCCGCTCGACCGTACGGCCCGGCGCGCCCGGCACCGGGGTGGTGTTCCGGGCCGGTCCCGGGGTGGGGACGGTCACCAAGGCCGGCCTGCCGCTGCCGGTCGGCGAGCCCGCCATCAACCCGGTGCCCCGGCAGATGATCCGGGACGCGGTCGCCGAGGTGGCCGCCGCCCGCGGTGGCAGCGGGGACGTGGTGGTGGAGATCTCGGTCGACCACGGCGAGGAGATCGCCCGTTCCACCTGGAACCCCCGGCTCGGCATCCTCGGCGGTCTGTCCATCCTCGGCACGACCGGGGTGGTCGTCCCCTACTCCTGCTCGGCCTGGATCGACTCGATCCGCCGCGGGGTGGACGTGGCCCGGGCGGCAGGGCGCACCCACGTGGCCGGCTGCACCGGGTCGACCTCGGAGAAGGTCGCGGTGGCGGAGCACGGGCTGCCGGAGGACGCGCTGCTGGACATGGGCGATTTCGCCGGCGCCGTGCTCAAGTACCTCAAGCGCCACCCGGTGCCCCGGCTGACCATCGCGGGCGGCTTCGCCAAACTGTCCAAGCTCGCGGCCGGCCACCTCGACCTCCACTCGGCGCGCTCCCAGGTGGACAAGGGGTACTTGGCCGAACTGGCCCGTCGGGGCGGGGCCGACGAGGCGCTGGCCGGGGCGGTCGCGGGTGCCAACACCGCACTGGAAGCGGTGCAGTTGTGCCGGGCGGCCGGGGTGCCGCTCGGGGATCTGGTCGCCGAGGCGGCCCGGGCGACGGCGCTCGGCGTGCTGCTGGGCTCGCCGGTCGCGGTGGACGTCATCTGCATCGACCGCGCGGGCACCGTCGTCGGCCGGGCGGAGCCGCTCGGGCCGTGACACTGTCACGAGTGTCACGACGGCGCGACAACCTCACCTGGTGATGTGAAGAACTGACGTCCATACGGGGCGAGAAACGGACAAATGGAGTACCACGCCGGACCCCCGGTCTGTCGCCATCTCAACCATGAGATATCGTCTGGCGAGTGACAGGCGACTACCTCACCCGTATCGGCACCCTCATCCGTACCGCGCGCCAGCACCGCGGCTGGTCCCAGGCGCAGCTCGGAGAGGCCCTCGGAACCAGCCAGAGCGCGGTCAACCGCATCGAACAGGGCAAGCAGAACGTCAGCCTTGAGATGATCGCCCGCATCGGCGAAGCCCTCGACAGTGAGATCGTCTCCCTCGGCTACTCCGGCCCGATGCACCTGCGCGTCGCCGGCGGCACCCGGCTCTCCGGTGCGATCGACGTCCGCAGCAGCAAGAACGCCTGCGTGGCGATCCTCTGCGCCTCGCTGCTGACCACCGGCCGCACCACGATCCGCAGCGTCGCGCGGATCGAGGAGGTCTACCGCATCCTTGAGGTGCTCACCAGCATCGGCGTCAAGAGCCGCTGGATCAACGAGGGCCGCGACCTCGAACTCACCCCGCCCGCCGAGCTGGACCTCGCGGCGATGGACGTCGAGGCGGCCCGCCGCACCCGCAGCGTGCTGATGTTCCTCGGCCCGCTGATGCACCGCGCCCAGCACTTCGCCATCCCGTACGCGGGCGGCTGCGACCTCGGCACCCGCACCGTGCAGCCGCACCTGACCGCGCTGCGCCGCTTCGGCCTGGAGGTCGCCACCACCGGCGGCGCCTACCACGCCTCGGTCGAGCCGGGCGCCCCGATGGACCGCCCGATCGTGCTGACCGAGCGCGGGGACACGGTCACCGAGAACGCCCTGCTGGCCGCCGCCCGGCACGACGGCGTCAGCGTCATCCGCAACGCCTCGCCCAACTACATGGTCCAGGACCTCTGCTTCTTCCTGGAGAAGCTGGGCGTGAGGATCGAGGGCATCGGCACCACCACCCTCACCGTGCACGGCGTCCCGCAGATCACCTGCGACGTCGACTACACCCCGGCCGAGGACCCGGTGGAGGCGATGAGCCTGCTGGCCGCCGCCGTCGTCACCTCCTCCGAGCTGACCGTCCGCCGGGTGCCGATCGAGTTCCTGGAGATCGAGCTCGCCGTGCTGGAGGGCATGGGTCTCGACTACGACCGCACCCCCGAGTACCGGGCCCACAACGGTCACACCCGGCTGGTCGACCTCACCGTGCGCCCGTCCAAGCTGACCGCGCCGATCGACACCATCCACCCGATGCCGTTCCCCGGCATCAACATCGACAACGTGCCGTTCTTCGCCGCCATCGCCGCGGCCGCGCACGGCACCACGATGATCCACGACTGGGTGTACGACAACCGCGCGATCTACCTGACCGAGCTGACCCGCCTCGGCGCCGACGTCAAGCTCCTCGACCCGCACCGGGTGCTGGTCCAGGGGCCGACCCGGTGGCGCGCCGCCGAGATGATGTGCCCGCCGGCCCTGCGCCCCGCCGTGGTCATCCTGCTCGCCATGCTCGCCGCCAAGGGCACCTCGGTGCTGCGCAACGTCTACGTCATCAACCGCGGCTACGAGGACCTCGCCGAGCGCCTCAACTCCATCGGCGCCCAGATCGAGACCTTCCGCGACATCTGAGAAACCGGACGGAACGTCATGTCACTGACCGGCCTCACCCGTTGAGGCCGGTCAGCAGCACGGCGACCTCCAGTCCGGTGTCCAGGTAGTCCACGAACACCGGGTTGTTCAGTGCCGAGGGCGAGCGCCGTTCCCGGACCAGCCGGACCGCCTCGCCGCTCTCGTGGCCGAGGCCGATCAGCGCCTGCGCCGCCACCAGGCCCGAGCGGTTGTACCCCGAGTGGCAGCGCACCAGCGTCCGCCGGCCCCGGCGGACGGCCGCCGCGGTGAGCTCGGCCGCCTCCTGGACGGCGAGCAGCTGACCGGGGGAGAGCGGGGCGTCGGGCACCTCCCGGACGACGTGCTCCACCCCCGGTGCCGGACCGTGCCCGGAACGGGTGAACAGGCTGACCACCAGGTCGAACTCAGCCCGTACGATCGCGAGTTCCAGCTCGCCGCCGGGCCGGGTGAAGTAGTGCCCGCCCATCCAGAGCCCGGGGACGATCTCGTTCCAGGGCTCGGACGGCCCGGGGGTGTCGCGTTCCTTCTGGCGGGTCCGCACGCTCTGCTCGATCCCTCGTCGTCCGGCCGCGTCCGGTGCTACTCGCCGGTGGTGCCGTCGAGGTGCTCGCGGAGCAGATCGGCGTGGCCGTTGTGGCGGGCGTACTCCTCGATCATGTGGGTGAGGATCCAGCGGAGCGAGAAGACCTCGTCGCCGTAGTGGCCCAGGACGTCCAACGACTCGGCGGCGGACACGAGTTCCCGGGCGTGGTCGCACTCCCGGCGCCAGGTCGCGAAGGCCTCGTCGGGGTCGGCGGTGTCGGCGTCGAACTCGGCGAAGGACCCGTCCGGGTGCTTCCAGAAGCCCGGCAGGCCCTCGTCGTCGAGGACGTTGCGGAACCAGCTGCGCTCCACCTCGGCGAGGTGGCGGACCAGCCCGAGCAGGGAGAGCCCGGACGGTTCCAGCACGCGGGCGCGGAGCTGCTCCGCGGTGAGGCCCGCGCACTTCATCGCGAGGGTGTCGCGCTGGTAGTCCAGGAAGCCTGCCAGGGTGGCGCGTTCGTCGGCGGTGCGGGGAGTCTGCGTACGCTGATCATCGGTCATCGGGCCATCCTTCCCGACGTCCACCGGGGCCGCCCCGCAATTTCCGCGGCACGACCGGGCGAGCGGGCACCAGCACGACAGCGAGCGGGCAACAGCACGACGGTGAGCAGCCGCAGCGCCCGGGCCGGCTGGCGCCCGGGCCGTCCAGCGCCCGGGCCGGCTAGCCCAGGTGCTCCAGCCAGCGCAGTGCGCCGGGGACGTCCGGTGCGACCGGGACGCCTCCCGTGACCGGAGGGCGTTCCACGATGATGACGGGCAGGCCGAGTCCGCGCGCGGCGGCCAGCTTGGGGGCGGTCGCGGCGCCGCCGCTGTCCTTGGTGACCAGGACGTCGATGTCGTGTCGGCGCAGCAGTGCCTCTTCGCCGTGGATCGTGAACGGCCCCCGGTCCAGCAGGACTTCGAACGAGGGCGGTACCGGGGGCTCGGGCGGGTCCACCGAGCGGGCGAGGAAGTGGACCCCGTCCAGGTGGGCGAAGGCGCCGACGCCCTGTCGTCCGACGGTGAGGAAGACCCGTTCCCCGCGCCGGGGCAGCAGGTCGGCCGCCGCGGCGAGGGAGGGGACGGGGAGCCAGCGGTCGCCGTCGACGCGGGTGAAGCCGGGGCGGCGCAGCACCAGCAGCGGGACCGCGGTGGCGGCGGCCGCGAGGGCGGCGTTCCGGGAGATGCCGGCGGCGAACGGGTGGGTGGCGTCCACCACCGCGTCCACCTGCTCGGTGCGCAGCCAGTCGGCCAGACCCTCCGGTCCGCCGAAGCCGCCGATCCGTACCTCCCCGGCGGGCAGCCGCGGCTGGGCGACCCGGCCGGCCAGCGAACTGGTGACCCGGTGCGCGGTCGGGGCCAGCTCGGCGGCCAGCGCCCGCCCTTCGGTGGTGCCGCCGAGGATCAGGACGTGCCGCATCACGCCCCGCAGGGCTCGTGCGGGCGCTCGCGGTCCGCCGAGTAGAGGTGGCTGTCGCGGAACTGCTCGGCGGCCAGCGTGCGGCCGACGAGGATGACGGCGGTGCGGACCACGCCCGCCGCCTTGACCTGCTCGGCGATGTCGCCGACGGTGCCGCGCAGCACCAGTTCGTCGGGGCGGCTGGCCATCGCGACCACGGCGGCCGGGCAGTCCGCGCCGTAGTGGGGGAGCAACTGCTCGACCACGTCGTCCACGTAGCCGGCGGCCAGGTGCAGCACCAGCAGGGCGCCGCTGCGGCCGAGGGTGGCGAGGTCCTCGCCCTCGGGCATCGGGGTGGCGCGCTTGGCGATCCGGGTGAGGATGACGGTCTGGCCGACGGTCGGGACGGTCAGCTCCCGCTTCAGCGCGGCCGCGGCGGCGGCGAAGGCGGGCACGCCGGGGACCACCTCGTACGGCACGCCGGCCGCGTCCAGGCGGCGCATCTGCTCGGCGACGGCGGAGAAGACGGACGGGTCGCCGGAGTGCAGCCGGGCCACGTCCTGGCCGGCCCGGTGGGCGGCGACCAGCTCGGCGGTGATCTGGTCCAGGTTGAGCTGGGCGGTGTCGATCAGGCGGGCGCCGGGCGGGCACTCGTCCAGCAGCTCGCGCGGGACGAGGCTGCCCGCGTACAGGCAGACCTCGGCGCGGGCCAGGATGCGCTGGCCGCGCAGGGTGATCAGATCGGCGGCGCCCGGGCCGGCTCCGATGAAGTGGACGGTCACGAGGCGTTCTCCTGAGGGGTTTCGGGCTTGACTGCGGACCACTGGGTGACCGGCATGGCCTGGCGCCACCCGGTGAAGCCGCCCACCGGGACGGCGTGGGAGACGGCGAGTTTGACGAGCTCCCCGCCGTGGCGCCGGTACCACTCGGTGAGCAGCGCCTCGGACTCCAGCGTCACGGTGTTGGCGACGATCCGGCCGCCCGGGCGCAGCGCGGCCCAGCAGGCGTCCAGCAGGCCGGGCGCGGTGAGGCCGCCGCCGATGAACACGGCGTCGGGGGTGGGGAGTTCGGCGAGAGCGGCGGGGGCGGGGCCGGTCGCCACGCGGAGCCGGGGCACCCCGAGTGCGGCGGCGTTGCGGACGATCCGCTCGGCGCGCGCCGGGTCGCGCTCGATGCTGACGGCCCGGCAGTCGCGGTGGGCGCGCAGCCACTCGACGGCGATCGAGCCGGAGCCGCCGCCGACGTCCCAGAGCAGCTCGCCGGGGGAGGGGGCCAGCGTGGCGAGGGTCGCGGCGCGGACGTGGCGCTTGGTGAGCTGGCCGTCGCTCTCGTACGCGGCGTCGGGCAGGCCGGGGACGAGGGAGGTGCGGGGGCCGTCGCCGAGGTCGACGGCGATGACGTTCAGCGGGTCGCCGGGCGGGTGCGGCCAGCCGTCGGCGGGGCCGTCGAGGTGGCGTTCGGCGGGGGCGCCGAGCTGTTCGAGCACCCGCAGGCGGGCGCCGCCGAAGCCGCGGGCGGTGAGCAGCTCGGCGACGGCGGCCGGGGTGGCGGCGTCGGCGCTGAGCACCAGCAGGCGGCGGCCGGGGTGGAGGGCGAGGGAGAGGGCGTCCAGCGGCCGGCCGACCAGGCTGACCACCTCGGTGGCCTCCAGCGGCCAGCCGAGCCGGGCGCAGGCGTAGGAGACGGCGGAGGGGTGCGGCAGGACGCGCAGGCGTTCGGCGCCGACGGTCTCGGCGAGGGTGCGGCCGATGCCGTAGAACATCGGATCACCGCTGGCCAGGACGGCGATGCGGCGGCCGGCGCGGGCGGCGAGCAGTCCGGGGACGGCGGGGCGCAGCGGGGACGGCCAGGGGACGCGCTCGGCGGTGACGTCGTCGTGGGGGAGCAGGTCCAGCTGGCGGGGGCCGCCGACGACGGTCTCGGCCTCCCGCAGCGCGGCCCGGGAGTCGGCGGCGAGGCCGGGCCAGCCGTCGGCCCCGATCCCGACGACGGTGATCGGGGGTGGCAGCTCGGGCACCGGGTGGCTCCTCGTCGTTCGATGGGCCGATGAGCAGGAAATCTCATTGGCCGGGGCAGCCTACCTGGCGGTTGTCATCCGCCACCCGTCATCCCACTCCTCCCCCTTCTGCTCCCCAGTCCCCCGATTCGATCAGCGCTGGCCGCTCCCGCAGCCGTGCCTCGGCCCTCGGTCCGGCGAGGTAGACCCAGGCGTCCCGCAGCTCGCCCGCCGCCGTCCGCACCGCCATCCGCCGCCGCACGTACAGCCCGGTCCCGTCCGCCCGGCAGTCCTCCAGCCGGTCCAGGGCGTCCAGGGCTCCGGCGTACGCGCCCGGGCGTACGGTGACGAGCTCACCCAGGATCCGGCGCCCGGGCGCCGGATCCGGCACCGCGTACGGGAAGCCGGGGCCCTCGTGCAGCGCGGCGCCCTCCAGGACCGCCGGCCGGATCCCGGCGCAGCGTCCGGCCAGGTGGGCGGCGTGATTGCGGCCGCCGCTGCGCAGGGTGCCGTACACGAAGAACGGCAGGGACTCCTCGGATGCGGGCACGGGTTCGACCTCCTCGTCGGGGATCGCCCACCGTACGTCCCGCGGTCCGGGTTCCGATACGGACTGGCGCGCCGGGCCGTCCATGCGCTGTCATGTCGGATGTTCGGCCAGCACCGTCCAAGGGGGACACCCATGACATCGCCCGCTTCACCCTCCCAACCGGCCGCGGATCCCGGTCTGACCCCCGGCGTTCCCGCCCCCGTCCCTACCGACGCCCCCGTCCCTACCGACGCCGCCGTCCCCGCCGACGCCGCCGTCAGGGCCGAGGCGGCCCCCGCCCGCGCCCCCCGCCTCGGCGGCGCGGTCTGGCTGGCCCTCCTCGTGGTCTACATCGTCTGGGGGTCGACGTACCTCGCGATCCGGATCGCCGTGGAGACGATGCCCTCCTTCCTCTCCGCCGCCGCCCGCTTCCTCGTCGCCGGCCTGCTGCTGACCGGCTACCTCCTGGTGCGCCAGGGCCCGGCAGGTCTGAAGGTGACCAAGCGGCAGCTGGCCTCCTCCACCCTGGTCGGCCTGCTGCTGCTGACCGGGGGCAACGGACTGGTGGTCCTGGGCGAGACCTCCGTCCCCTCCGGGCTGGCCGCCCTGCTGGTGGCCGCGGTCCCGCTGTGGATGGTGGTGCTCACGGCGGTCGGCGGCGAGCGCCCGAGGCCCGCCGAGCTGGCCGGGGTGCTGCTCGGACTGGTCGGTCTCGGCGTCCTGTCGGCGCCCGCGATCGGCGGGTCGATCGAGCCGACCGGCGTGATCATGATCATCGCTGCCACCCTGCTCTGGGCGACCGGCTCCTTCGCGACCAAGAAGATCCCGATGCCCGACAACGTGCTGGCCGCGAGCGCCTACCAGATGCTGGTCGGCGGAGTCGGCGACCTGGTGATCGGACTGGGCCGTGGAGAGCAGCACGGGCTGGATCTCGGAACGATCTCCGGGCGGTCCTGGCTGGCCCTCGCCTACCTGGTGATGTTCGGCTCGCTGCTCGCCTTCACCGCGTACGCCTGGCTGCTGCGGTCGGCCCCGCTCACCCTGGTCGCCACCTACGCCTACGTGAACCCGGTGGTCGCGGTGCTGCTGGGCTGGCTGATCCTCGCCGAACCGCTGACCGGCCCGACCCTCGCGGGCGGCGCGATCGTGGTGGCGGGCGTCTGCCTGGTGGTGAGCGTCAGCCGGCGTTCGGGCGGCTCGTCGCGCGGCGGGAGTCCGGCCCGTCCGGTGAAGGAGCCGTCCGCTCGGAGGTGAGCCCGGCCCACCACCACCGCCCCGGACGGCGGCCACGGCATCCACAGCAGTCGTGACGGCCACGGCGTCCACGATGTCAACGGTGGCCCGCCCCCGCGCTTCCGGCTCACGGGGGAGGGCCGTCCGCCGTACGGCTCAGAAGGCGTACGGCGGCTTGCCCGTCCACCAGTTGCCGGGCGCGTCCGGGTCGCGGCTGGTCCAGAACTCGATGATCGCGGTGGTGAACTCGGCGGCGGAGAGCACGCCGTCGCCGTCGGTGTCGAGGTGGCGGAAGGCCTCGTCGGCGTCGTCGCGGGAGAGGCCGGCGAAGTGGCCGCGCTGGAAGACGAAGAACTCACCGGCGTCCACCGTCCCGCTGCGGTCGGCGTCGGCGACGGCGAGGAAGGCCTCGGCGAGCGCGCCGAGGATCTCGCGCGCGGCCTCGGGGTCGTCGGCGAGAGAGCCGGTCGAGGTGACGAACTGCTGACGGGTGATCGCCTCGGTGCCGGCGGGCAGCCGGGCGAGGTGCAGGTCGTGCCAGGTCGTCAGGTAGGCGCGGACTATCACGGCCTCGGCCTCGGAACCCTCCTGATGGCCGAGCGAGCGGGCCACCGAGAGGCCCATCAGGACGTGGTCCCGCTCGGTGAGCAGGCCGTCGCCGTCGGCGTCGAGGTGATCGAAGCCGTGGTTGATCTTTGCGATGAGCAGGTCGTCCGACAAATGTGCCTCCTCGGTTGGTGATTCCTTGCTCGGGTCTCCTACGTCACATCGCCTGCACGCTAGCGTCTTGAGCCGGACCGGCGCAGCCGAACGAACGGCGAACGACCTGCCCGTTCACTTCCACGCCACTCGCCGAGCCGTCCGCCGAGCCGTCCGTCGGGCCGTCCGTCGAGCCGTCCGCCGGGCCACTCGCCGGGCGGCCCGGACCGTCTCAGTGCACCGCCGCCAGCAGCTCCCTCGTGTACGCGGTGTGCGGCGCCTCGAAGAGCTGGTCCCGGTCGGTGGACTCGACCAGCCGGCCCCGGTGCATCACCGCCACCCGGTCGCAGAAGTGCCGCACCACCGCGAGGTCGTGGGAGACGAACAGGAACGCCACGCCGAGCCGTTCGCGCAGCTCCATCAGCAGGTTGAGCACCTGGGCCTGCACCGACACGTCGAGCGCGGAGACCGGCTCGTCGGCGATGATCAGCCGCGGCTGCGGGGCCAGCGCCCGGGCGATGCCGATCCGCTGGCGCTGCCCGCCGGAGAACTCGTGCGGGTAGCGGTCCAGGTGCCCGGCCTCCAGCCCGACCTGCTCCAGCAGTTCGACGGAGCGCTCCCGCCGTTCGGCCGGGCCCAGCGAGGTGTGCAGGCGCAGCGGGGTGTCCAGGGTCCGGCCGATCGTCCGGCGCGGGTTGAGCGAGGCGTACGGGTCCTGGAAGACCAGCTGGATCTCGCGGCTGAGCCGCCTCCGGAGCTCCCGGTCGGGCCGGGTGACGTCCTGGCCGTCGTACAGCACCCTTCCGCCGGTTGGTCGTTGCAGTCCGGCCAGGACCCGCGAGGTGGTGGACTTCCCGGAGCCGGACTCGCCGACCAGCCCGAGTGTCTCGCCGGGGGCGATCCGCAGGCCGACGCCCTCGACCGCCCGGACCGGTTCGGCCCGCAGGCCGGGGAAGCGCCGGCGCCCCGGGAAGTGCACGGACAGGTCGTCCACCTCGACCAGCCAGCGCTCGGGGCGCTCGACGGTCCGCGGCCGGAACGTCCGCGAGGGTGTCGGTTCGTCGACCGTCGGCAGGGCGGTGCCCGGCACCGAGTCCAGCCGGAGCGCCGCGCCCACCAGGGCCCGGGTGTACGGCTCGCGCGGCGCGGCCAGCAGTTCGGCGGTCGGCGCGGACTCGATCCCGGCCCCGCCGCGCATGACCAGCGTGCGGTCCGTCGTCCCGGCGACCACGCCCAGGTCGTGGCTGACCAGCAGCACCGCCGTCCCGTGCTCGCGCTGCAACTCGCCGAGCAGGTCGAGGACCTGCCGTTGGACGCGGGCGTCCAGGGCGGTGGTCGGCTCGTCCGCGATGATCAGCCGGGGGTCGTTCATCAGCGCCATCGCGATCATCACCCGCTGGCGCATGCCGCCGGAGAACTGGTGCGGGTAGTCGCGGCTCCGGGCCGCCGGGATGCCGACCCGGTCGAGCATCTCGGCTGCCCGCCGGCCCGCCTCGGCGCGGCCCGTGCCCGGGTGGTGCAGCCGGTACATCTCGGCGAGCTGGGCACCCACGCCGTGGAAGGGGCTGAGCGAGGTGAGCGCGTCCTGGAAGACCAGCGCGGCCCGTCCGCCCCGCACCCCGCGCAGCGCGGACTCCTCGGCACCGACGACTTCCTGTCCGCCCAGCCGGATCGAGCCGGTGACGGTGGTGGTGCGCGGGTCGTGCAGACCGAGGACGGCGAGCCCGACGGTCGACTTGCCGGAGCCCGACTCGCCGACCAGGCCCAGGACTTCACCCGGCGCGAGGTCGAAGGAGAGGTTCCGGACGGCGGTCACGGGTGCGCCGCCGCGCGGGTCGGCGAAGGCGACGGTCAGGTCGCGGACGCTCAGCACCGGCTCGTCGCTCCCCGCCGCGGTGCCCTTCGCCCCTTCGTGCCGCACGCCGTCCCCGGGAACAGTGGATTTCATCGAAGGACTCCCCATCAGCTCAGCCGCACACGCGGATCGAGCCAGGCGACCGCGAGGTCGGCCAGCGCGACGAACAGCACCATGAAGCAGGCGGCCAGCAACACCGCGCCGACCACGGCGGGCAGGTCCTGCCCGGCGACGGCCTCCGCGGCGAACCGTCCGACCCCGTTCAGCCCGAACACCGTCTCGGTGATCACTGCTCCGCCGAGCAGCACCCCGGCCTCCAGCCCGATCAGCTGCACCAGCGGCCCGGCGGCGCCGCGCGAGGTGTACTTCAGGTGGGCGCGCAGCCGTCCCAGACCCTTGCCGCGGGCCGTGCGGACGTACTCCTCGTTCATCGTCTCCAGCAGCTGCGAGCGCGAAAGCCGGGCGAACACGGCCGAGTTGACGAAGCCGAGGACGAACCAGGGGAGCAGCATCCCGCCCGCCCAGGCGGCCGGGTCGTCGGCCGGCGGAGTGTAGGAGGGCAGCGGCAGCAGCCCGGTGGAGTACACCAGCAGCCACTGCGCGACGTACCCGAGGAAGTAGATCTGCACGCTCGCGCCGACCAGGGTGAAGCCGGAGAGCAGTCGGTCGGTCCGCCGCCCGTGCCGCAGCGCGGAGACGAACCCGGTGCCGAGACCGAACACCAGCAGAACGGCGAGCGCCCCGGCGGTCAGCGAGAGGGTGACGGGCAGGTGGTCGGCCAGTGCCTCGGTGACGGGCTGGTGCAGCCGGTAGGAGTAGCCGAGGCAGGGTGCGTCGCAGTGGATGGTCGAGCCGTCCACGTCGCCGATGTCCCGCCCGGCGACCACTCCGACCAGGTAGTCGGTGTACTGGGTGAGCAGCGGCTGGTCCAGGCCCATGCTCTGGCGCACCGCCGCGACCTGCCCGCTGTCGCAGCGCGGGCCGCAGGCGGCGCGGGCCGGGTCGGCGGGCGCGGCGTAGAAGAGGGCGAAGGCGGCGGCGGAGACCGCGACCAGGACCGCGAGGGCCTGGGCGGTCCGCCGCAGGACGAAGGAGAGCATGGCCGATCCGGGGTCGACGTGACGGGGGGAGGCGCGCGAAGGGCGAGCAGCTGAGCGGGAAGCGGGCGAGAGGGGAGGGCGCGAGAGGGGAGGGCGCGAGAGGGGAGGGCGCGAGAGGGGAGGGGGAAGGGGCCCGCCCCCGTTCCGCCGTGGAACCTGGGGAACCCGGGGAACGGGAGCGGGCCCCGGCACTCAGGACTTCAGGTACAGCCAGGCCAGCGAGACGGTCCCGTAGATCGGGTGGACGAACGCCCCGCCGACGTTGCTGCCGCGCAGCTGGTTGACCGTCGGGTAGGCGAACGGCAGCACCGGCAGGTCCTTCATCACGGTCTGCTCCAGCGCGTACAGCTCCTTGGCCTTGGCGCGGGGTTCGCCGATCTGGTTGATCCGGTCGATCTCCTTGTCGACCTCCGGGTTGCGGTAGCGCGCGGAGTTGATGTCGCTGCCGGCCCGGCCGTCGAAGGAGAACGGGACGAGGGTGGACGGGGTCGGCCAGTCGACCGAGCTGGTCTCCTCGAACAGGTCGTACGGGGAGTCGGTGCGGTGCACCTCGTCCAGGAAGGCCTTGGGGTCGACCGGCTTGGGCACGACGGTGATCCCGGCCTTGCCGAAGCCCTCGACCAGCACCTGCGCGACGCGCTGCCCGGTCGGGGTGTTCCGGTACGCGTAGGTCAGGCTCCCGGGCGCCTGCTCGGCCTTGGCGAGCGCGGCCCTGGCGGCCTCCGGGTCGCCCTCGGGCCTGGCCGGGTAGAGGTCGTACTTCTGGTAGTCGATCAGCGCGGGGGAGCTCAGCGTGGTGGCCAGCTCGCCGGTCCGGGCACCGCCCTGGACCTGGCGGGCCTGCTGGCGCGGGTAGGCCAGGTGCAGCGCCTTGCGGACCTCGACGTCCGGCACCCGCGCGTTGTTGATCATCAGCTGGGTGACGAAGGCGCCCTGCCGCCCGGAGACCACCAGTTCCTTGGCCTTCGGGTCGGTGTCGGTGGTCTGGTACAGCTCGGCGGAGAGGGTGTCGGAGGCGGTGGTGGCGTTGGCGCCGCCGTCCCGTCCGGAGAGGATCTCCTGGTTGAGGTTGAGCGCCTCCTTGCCGTACGTGAAGACGAACTTCTCCGGGTACTGGCTGCGGATCGGGTCCGTCTCGGGCTTCCAGGCCGGGTTGCGCTCCAGCACCATGCGGGTGTTCTGGACGTGCTCGACGATCCGGTACGGCCCGGTCGCGAACGGCAGTCGGTCGTAGTCCGTCCCGGTGTCCTTGTCCCGGCGCACCGGGGAGGAGGAGGACTGCGCGGCCATGTACGGGACGTCGGCCTGCGGCTGCGGGAAGTGGAAGACGATCGTGCGCTCGTCCGGCGTCTCGATCGCGTCCAGGTCGCCGGCCTGCGGGCCCGCGTACTTGGTGCGCGCCGCCTCGTAGCCGGCCTCGCCGGTGAGCCACTGCGGCCAGTACGGCGGGCCGACCTCGTAGCCCTTGCCGAAGGTGCGCTCGATGCCGTACTTGACGTCCTGGGCGGTGATCGGCTGCCCGTCCTCCCAGGCGACGCCCGGCTTGAGGCGGTACGTCCAGGTGCGGCCGCCGTCGGCCGGGGTGCCGGTGTCGGTGGCCAGGTCGCCGACCAGCTTGGCCTTGCCGTCCACGACCTGGTACTGGGTCAGCTGGCGGCCCCAGAGCAGCGAGGCGTTGTAGGTGGCGCCCGCGTAGACCTTCTGCGGGTCGAGGTGGCGGAACTCCACGCTGTTGTACACGTTCACCGTGCCGCCCGCGCGGGCGCCCGGGACGGCCGGGGCCGGGCCGGCGCTCTCCTGCTCGCTGCCGAGCACGGCGGTCAGCGGGGAGGTCTCCTTGGCGGAGGCCCCGGCGGCGCCGCCGGAGCCGGTGGTGCTGCCCGCGCCGGCCGAGCAGGAGGTCGCCAGCAGGGCGGTGGCGATGACGGCGAGGGACGGTCTGGTCCAGCGCATGGCGAATCTCTCCTTGCCCCGGCGGATCGTGCCGGGGCGGGCTCGGGTTGATGGATGAGAGGAGGCGAGGGGGCTCAGCGGGCAGTGCGGGCGCGCGGGTCCAGCGCGTCCCGGACGGCGTCGCCGAGCAGGTTGAAGGCGATGACGAACAGCAGCAGCGCCACGCCGGGGAACACCATGTAGGTGGGGTCGGCCTGGAAGACCTCGGAGCCGCGCGCGATCATCCGCCCCCAGTCCGGGACCGGCTCGGTGATGCCGACGCCGAGGAAGGACAGCGCGGCCTCGGAGGCCACGAAGGTCGGCACCGCCATGGTGGCGTGCACCAGCAGCTGCGAGCGCACATTCGGCAGAAGTTCGTGGACGACGACATGGAACCGGCCGGCGCCCTGGGCCCGTGCGGACTGCACGAAATCCCTTTCCCGGAGTGAGCGGACGGTGGCCCGCAGGGAAAGCGCGAGCGGAATCCAGCCGAACGCCGAGAAAACCAGGATCAGCACCAGGAACTGCATCCACTCCGGTTCCGCGGTGCCCGGGTCGACCAAACGGGACTGGATCACCGGGCTGAGCGCGAGCAGCAGGAGCAGCGTGGGAAAGGCCAGCAGCACATTCGCGAGGAATCCGAACAGCCGGTCCGTGATCCCGCCCAGGTAGCCGACCGCGACGCCGGCCAGCACGCCCAGGGTGGTGGTCACCGCGGCGGCCGCGAAGGCGATCAGCAGCGAGGTGCGGATGCCGTACAGCAGCTGGGTGAAGACGTCCCGGCCGAGGCCGGGCTCCAGGCCGAACCAGAAGTCGCCGGAGATCCCGCCGTTCGGCAGCATCGGCAGTCCGCTGTCGCTGAGCAGGCCCGGGACGTTCTGGCCGTAGTGGTCGACCGGGTTCTTCCCGTACAGCGCGGCGACCAGCGGGGCGCCGAGGGCGAGCAGCAGGAACAGCACCACCACCGCCAGGGCGGCGGCGCCGACCCGGTCCCGCAGGATCCGGCGGAGCAGGCCGGGGTCGGCGGCGGGCGCGGGCCCGGCCGTGGTGCCTGGGACGGTGTCGACCGCTGCCATGAGGCGTAACCCCCGAATTCTCCGCCGCCCCATGGGTGAGGGTGCGCTGGTGTGCATTTCCGGTACGGCGTACCGGGGTTTTCCCGGCGGCCGTTCGAGCGCCATTGGATCGGATGCGTCCGAGGTTCCGCAAATCACCTTCGACGGTCGTTCTGGTCATTCCTGCGGAACTGTTTCGGGATATGTGGCGGCTTCATTTCGCCGAAACACCGGCGTTGCAAAAGAACGGACATAGCGGAACATAGCGGACTGCCTGTTCCGCATTCTGAGACCTCCGCCACAGTCCCTCCGGTGTTGGTACGATCCCGGTGGGCCGCAACTGGCGCGTAGGGATGGAATCAACCATCGGGAAGCGGCCCCGTGAATCCTCACGTGAACTTGCCGAGCGCCTGGGCCCCCGCATCCCCACCAGGAGACCGCCATGGCCCAGCAGCCCCACACCGCCGCCTCCGCCGCGGCCGACACCGCCTTCCGCAGCGCCCTCGACGTGGTCGCCGGCGTCGAACCCCGGATCGCCGCCGCCATCGGCCAGGAGCTGGCGGACCAGCGCGCCTCGCTCAAGCTGATCGCCAGCGAGAACTACGCCTCCCCGGCGGTCCTGCTCACCATGGGCAACTGGCTCAGCGACAAGTACGCCGAGGGCACCGTCGGCCGCCGCTTCTACGCGGGCTGCCGCAACGTCGACACCGTCGAGAGCATCGCCGCCGAGCACGCCCGCGAACTGTTCGGCGCCGACCACGCCTACGTCCAGCCGCACTCCGGCATCGACGCCAACCTCACCGCCTTCTGGGCCGTCCTCTCCCAGCGGGTCGAGAGCCCGGCCCTGGAGCGCGCCGCGGTGCGCAACGTCAACGACCTCACCGAGGAGGACTGGGCGCGGCTGCGCCAGGAGCTCGGCAACCAGCGGATGCTCGGCATGTCCCTGGACACCGGCGGCCACCTCACCCACGGCTTCCGGCCCAACATCTCGGGCAAGATGTTCGAGCAGCGCAGCTACGGCACCGACCCGGCCACCGGCCTGATCGACTACGACGCGCTGCGCGAGACCGCCCGCGAGTTCCGCCCGCTGATCATCGTCGCCGGCTACTCCGCCTACCCGCGCCTGGTGAACTTCCGCAGGATGCGCGAGATCGCGGACGAGGTCGGCGCTACCCTCATGGTCGACATGGCGCACTTCGCCGGCCTGGTCGCGGGCAAGGTGCTGACCGGCGACCACGACCCGGTCCCGCACGCCCACATCGTCACCACCACCACCCACAAGTCCCTGCGCGGCCCGCGCGGCGGCATGGTGCTGTGCCAGTCCGAACTGGCCGAGCACGTCGACCGCGGCTGCCCGCTGGTGCTCGGCGGTCCGCTCTCGCACGTCATGGCCGCCAAGGCGGTCGCCCTCGCCGAGGCCCGCCGCCCCGAGTTCCAGGCCTACGCCCGCGCCGTCGTCGCCAACGCCCAGGCGCTCGCCGAGGGCCTGCTGCGCCGCGGCGGCAAGCTGGTCACCGGCGGTACCGACAACCACCTGGTCCTCGCCGACGTCTCCGGCTACGGCCTGACCGGCCGCCAGGCCGAGGCGGCCCTGCTCGACTCGGGCATCGTCACCAACCGCAACTCCGTCCCGCTGGACCCGAACGGCGCCTGGTACACCTCGGGCGTCCGCCTCGGCACCCCGGCCCTCACCACCCGCGGCCTCGGCACCGCGGAGATGGACGAGATCGCCGACCTGATCCACACCGTCCTGAGCGCCACCACCCCCACCACCACGGCCAAGGGCTCCCCGTCCAAGGCCGCCTACAGCCTGGACGCCGCCCTGCGCGACGCCACCGCCAAGCGCGCCGCCGACCTGCTCGCCCCGTACCCGCTCTACCCGGGCGTCGACCTGGCCTGACGGCGGACGGCAGACGGCGAACAGATGACAGATTTCGAAATCTGTCATCTGTTCGCTGAAATCTGAAAGTTGTCAGTTGTCAGCCGTTCGCCGGGCCCCGCCCGGCCTCCGGCCCCGCCCCGCCCGGCCTCCACCTCCCCGGGCGCGGGCGACGGCCCGGTGCGGCTAGTACTGCAGGGACTTGTACTGGAGGAACTCCTCCAGCCCGTGGCGGCCCAGCTCCCGGCCGAGGCCCGAGTTCTTGTAGCCGCCGAAGGGCGCGAGCGGGTTGAAGCGGCCGCCGTTGAGGTCCACCTGGCCGGTGTCGAGGCGGCGGGCGAAGGCGGCGGCGGTGTCGGTGTCGCGGGCCCAGACGCCGCCGCCCAGGCCGTACGGGGTGCCGTTGGCGAGTTCGGCGGCGTGGTCCTCGTCGCGGTAGCGGAGGATCGCCAGGACCGGGCCGAAGACCTCCTCCTGGGCCACCGTCATCTCCGGGGTCACGTCGGCGAGCACGGTCGGGCGGACGTAGTAGCCGGTGGGCAGCTCGGCGACGGGCTCCGAGCCGCCGACGACGAGCCGGGCGCCCTCGGCCAGCGCGCCGTCGATGTAGCCGCGCACCCGGTCCAGCTGCCTGGCGTTGACCAGCGGGCCGATCCGGGTCCGCGGGTCGGTCGGGTCGCCCGGCCGGTACTGGGCGGCGAGCTCCTCGGCCCGGGCGACCGCCTCGTCGTACTGGTCCTCGTGCACCAGCAGCCGGGTCAGCGCGCTGCAGGTCTGGCCCGAGTTGGCGAAGACGTTGGCGACGTTGGCCTTGACCGCGCGGGCCAGGTCGGCGCCCGGCAGCACCACGTTGGCCGACTTGCCGCCCAGTTCCAGGGAGACCCGCTTCAGCCCCCGGCCGGCCGTCTCGGCGATCTGCCGGCCGACGGCGGTGGAGCCGGTGAAGGAGACCAGGTCCACTTCCCGGTGCCCGACGAGCGCCGCGCCCGCCACCGCGCCGGTGCCGGTCACCAGGTGGAAGGTGCCCGCCGGGAAGCCGGCCTCGTGCACCAGCCGGGCGAACAGCCGGGCCACCAGCGGGGTGTCCTCGGCCGGCTTGAGGACCACCGGGCAGCCGGCCGCCAGCGCCGGGACGGCCTTGGCCACGATCTGGTGCAGCGGGTAGTTCCAGGGCGTGATCGCCGCGACCACCCCGGCCGGCTCGGCGTGCACCACCGAGTTGCCGATCCGCTCCTCGAAGGGGTGTTCGGCGAGCAGGGTCAGGTAGGAGGTCGCCACGGCGAGCGGCAGCCCGGCGTGCACGGCCCCGGCGAAGCCGACCGGCGAGCCCAGCTCGGCGACGACGGTCTCGGTGATCTCGTTCTGCGCGGCGGCGATCCCGTCCCGCAGCCGGGTCAGCAGGGCCAGCCGCTCCTCGCGGGTGGTGGAGCCCCAGCTCCGGGCCGCCCGGCGGGCCGCCGTCACCGCCGCGTCGACGTCGGCCGGACCGCCGGCCGGCACCGTGGCCAGTACCTGCTCGGTCGCCGGGTTCAGCACGGTGATCGACCCGGTGTCACCGGAGGGCCGCCACTCGCCGTCGATGTACTGGTCGCCGTGCTTCGGGTACTGCGCGTACTGCCGCACCGATCGTCCTCTCGTCCACTCAGCCGACCCTTGACCAGCAGCGCTGGTCGGAGGCCAGTCAATGCGGCGCGGACGGCCGCGCGCAAGAGTCAATCCCGCCCGGCGGACGTGACGGTTACTTCGGGGCGAACCGCGCGGTGTACTCGTCGAACGGCTCGATGCCCACCTCGGCGCGCCGCTCGTCCAGCCGCTCGGGCTCCTCGCAGGGCCACGGCACCGGGCGGCCGTCCGTCACCGCGCCGATCTGCGTCCCGTAGCGCTGCTCCCGGCCCTCGTTGACCGCCAGCCGGTCCTGGAGGAAGGCCAGGTCGCGGGCGCTCGCCTCGCCCCTGGCGACGGCCACGCCCATCAGCGCCGCGGCCTGCCGCTGGACGTCGAGCTGCCGGTCCGCGTGCTGCGCCACCAGCCAGGCCGCCCGGGCGGCCTCGGGGCCGACGGTGCGCTCGGTCGGCCAGCCGTGCGCCGCCATGATCTCCGCGAGCCGGTCCCCGTGCCGGGCGGTGAGCCGGCGCCAGGCCGCCTGCTCGGCCAGGTCGGGGCTGTTCGCCAGCCGGGCGGCCGCGCCGTCCTCGGCCATCATTCCGGTCAGTTCCCGCACGAGGGCCGGATCCTGACCGTACTGCTGTGCTTCCGTCACGTCGACGACGCTCCCTGCCCGGGCCCTCCCGTCGAGGACCGCCCGCGACCACGCTAGGCGCGGAAACCGCGACGAAGATCATCCCCGAAGACGGTGACCGGGGGGTGCCCGCCACGGCAGCATGGACGTACACCGGGAACGGAGCGCACCGGGAACGGTGCGCACCGCGCACGGTCCCCGCGAACGCCGAAGGGCCGGTCGGAGGATTCCGACCGGCCCTTCACCGTGAGTTCACGCGCTCAGGCGCCTCAGACCCGCGAGGGCTCCGCGGCGTCGTCCGGCGCGGCGCTCCGCGCCTCCTCCGCCATCTCCTGGCGGACCGCGGCCAGCGAGGGGTTGGCCCAGGCGCTGGCGACGCCCCAGCGGTAGAACGCCAGCCCGATCGCGGCGACGATCAGCAGGTCCCAGCCCTCCGGCAGGTAGTCGTGCCCGCCGAAGTCGGCGCTGCCCGCCCAGGAGACGCCGGCCATCACGAACAGGTACGCGACCATCCAGGCGCCCGCCTTCAGGTGCGGCTTCAGCTCGGCGAACGGCTTGCGCAGCTCGTACCAGGCCCAGATCGGCAGACCGGCGGCCATCAGCAGGATGACCTTGCCGGTGAGCGGCCAGCGGGCCCAGTAGAGCACCAGCGAGCCGAACACCATCGCGACCGGGGCGATCACCGGCATGGCGCGCAGCCGGACCGGCCGGGGCAGGTCCGGGGCCAGGCGGCGCAGCGCCATCACGGCGACCGGGCCGGTGATGTACGAGATCACGGTGGCCACCGAGACGATCTCGGCCAGCGAGCCCCAGCCGCGGAAGACCGCGAGGAACAGGAAGGCGACCACCAGGTTGAGCACCAGCGCCGGGCGCGGGATGCCGGTCTTGGCGTCGACCTTGCCGAAGATCTTGGGCAGGTGGCCGTTCTCCTGCACGCCGTGGATCATGCGCGAGGTGGTGGCGGCGTAGATCATGCCGGTGCCGGAGGGCGAGATGAAGGCGTCCGCGTACAGCGTGATCGCCAGCCAGTTCAGGCCCCAGGCGATGGCCAGGTCGGCCAGCGGCGAGGTGTAGGAGAGGTTGCTCCACCCGTTCGCCAGGTCGCCGCCGGGGATGGCGCCGAGGAAGGCGATCTGCAGCGCGACGTAGATCACCAGGGCGATCAGGATCGAGCCGATGACGGCCTTCGGCAGCGACTTGCCGGGGTTGCGGGCCTCGCCGGCCAGGTTGAGCGGGGACTGGAAGCCGTTGAAGGCCCAGACGATGCCGGAGACCGCGACGGCGGTGAACACCGAGCTCCAGCCGTTCGGCGCGAAGCCGCCGTGGTCGGTGAAGTGGGCGGTGTCGAAGTGCGCGAAGAGCAGCGCACCGGCGGTCACCGTCGGGACGACGACCTTGAAGACGGTGATCGCGGTGTTGGTCTTGGCGAACAGCGTGATCGCGAACCAGTTGAGGGCGAAGTAGACGAGCAGCAGCACGCTGGCCAGCGCCACTCCGCTGAGGGTCAGCTCCTTGCCGTCGAACAACCCCTGTGCCCAGCCGAAGTGCCAGGAGCTCATGTACTGCACGGAGGCGGTGGCCTCACCCGGGATGACCGAGACGATGGCGATCCAGTTGGCCCAGGCGGCCAGGTAGCCGGCCAGCGACCCGTGCGAGTACTGGCCGTACCGGACCATGCCGCCGGCCTTGGGGAACATCGAGCCCAGCTCGCTGTAGGTGAGCGCGATGGTCAGCGCCACCGCGGCACCGATCACCCAGGCGAGGATCGAGGCGGGTCCGGCGAGCTTGGCGGCCCGCTCGGCACCGAACAACCACCCGGAGCCGATGATCGACCCCAGCCCGACCGCGGTCAGGCTGATCGTGCCGAGCGATCGGCGGTAGTTCTGGTGTGATGCCGTCGACGATTCGGGCTCACTCAACGTATCGGTCCTCTCGCTCGTGGTTCATCGGGTGGTGTCGGTGTTTTTGCGATTTTGAGTCGGTATTTCGGACAAACGGAGAGCAGCCTATGTTCCGAAAACGGGCGAATACCTCAGAGGAAGCTCAAACCGTCCGATTGTTGCCATCTCGTGTCCGGCGTCCGGGCCGGTGCGGACCGGCGAGGAGACCGAGGCCACAGTGCCCGGAAGGGGTGGTGGCCGGGGATGGCGACCGGGGCCCGCCCGGGAAAGGGGCGGCCCGAAAAACGAAATTCCCCGTGGGTGCCTTTCGGCTCCCACGGGGAATTCGGCTGTGTCCGAGGGGGGACTTGAACCCCCACGCCCGATAAAGGGCACTAGCACCTCAAGCTAGCGCGTCTGCCATTCCGCCACCCGGACCGGGTGTGTGCTTCGGGGGTTTTTCCTCGCCCCCTCGGCGACAGAGAGAACATTACCAGGGTTCTGGAGTGCTTCTCACCTGCGCTTCCTCGGGGCGGGGCCACCGGACATCCTGGTCCGAGGCCCGTCCGGCCCCCGCGGGCCGCGTCGCCCGGGCCGTACCGCGCCCGCGGCGAGCCAGGAGCCTGCCCGGAACGCGGCCCGTACCGACCGCACACGGCCCGGAACGCGGCCCGCACAGGTTGGTACGGCCTGGGAACGCGCTCGAATCCGGCCCGAACCGGTGGCGTCCGCGAAGGAACCGGTCGACTCCCGCACCGGCCGCGGTCGGTTGCGGCCGGAACCGGTCCGACACGGGCAACTTGTCGACGGTGCCACGGCCGCCGCGACGGCTCTCGTAGCGTCTGTGGACCGAGGGCGCCATGAAGCGGATCGCCTGATTCCCGGGTCGCGGACGAAGGGCGGCTGGACGTGGAGCAGATCAGCGGAGCGGCGAAGGCCGAACCGAGACGCGACAGGCGGATGGAGGGCCGGGGCGGGGCCACGGTCTCCGGAGGCCCCGCCGAGGGCGTGTGGCGCTTCCCGGCGCCCGCCACCGAGGCCTCGGTGCCGCTCACCCGGCACGCGGTGCGGGACCGTCTGCTGGCCCAGGGCATGACCGGGGTGCGCTACCAGGAGCTGGTGGACGACCTGCTGCTGATCGTCTCGGAGCTGGTGAGCAACGCGGTGACGCACGCCGCCGAGCTGTCCCCCGAGGTGGTCACCGAGCTGTCGGTGCGCCGGGCCTCGGTGCGGGTGTCGGTCGAGGACGGCGATCCGTACCGGCCGAAGGCACTGGAGAACGACACCGCGAGCACCGGCGGGCGCGGCCTGCTGCTGGTGAAGAGCGTCACCCTGCAGGCCGGCGGGGTGTGCGACGTCGAACACACGGGGGAGGGCGGCAAGGTCATCTGGGCCTCGCTGCCCGTCCCCCCGGAGCCCGGCCACTGACCGGCCGGGCCGACGGCCGGAGCGGCCGGACCGGGACTACCAGTCCCGCCCGGCGATCTCCCGGATGCCCGGCAGCGCGGCCTCGAAGACCGTCTCGAACCAGACCGAGAACGGCCGCTCCGCCCGCAGCTCCCGCAGCTCCTGCGCGGTCACGAAGGCGAAGTCGTCCACCTCCTCCGGGTCCGGCTCGACCGGCGCGGTGACGAGTCCCACGAACAGGTGGTTCCACTCCCGCTCGATCAGCCCGGAGGCCTCGTCCGGCAGGTCGTAGCGGACGGTGCCCGCCTCGCACAGCAGCGCCGGCGCGACGCCCAGCTCCTCGGCGGTGCGTCGGGCGGCGGCGACGAACGGCGGCTCGTCCGGGTACGGGTGGCCGCAGCAGGTGTTCGACCAGACGCCGGGGGAGTGGTACTTACCGAGCGCCCGGCGCTGGAGCAGCAGCCGGCCCTGGCGGTCGAACAGGAAGACGGAGAAGGCCCGGTGCAGACGGCCCGGCTGCTGGTGGGCCCAGAGCTTCTCGCCGGTGCCGATCGTGACGCCCTCGTCGTCGACCAGTTCCAGCAGGATCTCGGCTCCGGCCGGGGCGGATCCGGTGGCCCGGGGGTCGACCGTGACATCGGTCTCCACGTCGAGACCGGTGTCGATCTCGGCAGCGAAGTGCGTCGGGTCGGTCGGCAGACTCTGGGGCATGGGGCCTCTTTCGGGAGCGGGAGCAACGGGAGCATCGGGTGTCTCCGACGCACCGGGTGGAGTGCGGCGGACACAGCAGGGGCACCGGCGCCGGCGTCGGGCTCCAGTCTGCCGTATGGGTGGCACTCGCCAGGGGCCCCACGCACAACCGGACGGATCATGACCCGGAGGAATCGGAAACCGGCCAGAGAAGGATCCGGGAAGCCCCCGAAAGGGGCACGGAATTCGCAGAACCGTTCGCCGCGCGTTCGGAGCCCGTTCGACCGGCCCGGCGGAGCCGGTGCGGAACCCGGGCCGCTCCACCGCCGCCCCGGGCCGCTCCACCGCCACCGCGGCCGCCGTTCGCCCCGCCCGCCGCCCGGGGCCCGCCGCCCCGTCGGCCGTCCTGTCGGCCGCCCCGGGCCCACGGGCGCGTTCTGGCCGGTCGCCCCGGTCGCCTACCATCACATACGACACGGTGCCCGGATCTGTGCCGGCACCGGCGCGCCGCCGCCCGCCCCGGTCGAACGCCGGTCCGGGCGAACCGGTGGCGCCGCCGACCTCCGGCACAGATCCGCGCACAGCACGACGGATCAGGAGACCCGCATGATCGGCCTCGTTCTGGCAGCCGGCGCCGGCCGCCGGCTGCGCCCGTACACCGACACCCTGCCCAAGGCTCTGGTGCCGGTCGACGGGGAACGGACCGTCCTGGACCTTACGCTCGGCAACTTCGCCGAGGTCGGACTGCGCGAGGCCGCGATCGTCGTCGGCTACCGCAAGGAGGCGGTGTACGACCGCAAGGACGCGCTGGAGAACAAGTACGGCGTCAAGCTCCACCTGGTCGAGAACGACAAGGCCGAGGAGTGGAACAACGCCTACTCGCTGTGGTGCGCCCGCGAGCTGTTCGCCGAGGGCCTGCTGCTCGCCAACGGCGACACCGTCCACCCGGTCTCCGTCCAGCGGACCATGCTGGAGGGCAACCGGCGACTGACCGAGTGCGGCACCGCCCCCGGCATCCTGCTCGCCCTCGACACGGTGAAGAAGCTCGCCGACGAGGAGATGAAGGTGATCGTCGACCCGGCCACGGGCATGCGCCGCATCACCAAGCTGATGGAGCCGGCCGAGGCGACCGGCGAGTACATCGGCGTCACGGTGATCAACCCGTCCGCCGCCGCCGACCTGACCGACGCGCTGCGCGCCACCTACGAGCGCGACCCGCAGCTGTACTACGAGGACGGCTACCAGGAGATGGTGAACCGCGGCCTGCGGATCGACGTGCAGCCGATCGGCGAGGTCTCCTGGGTCGAGGTCGACAACCACGACGACCTGGCGAAGGCGCGGGAGATCGCGTGCCGGTACTGACCCGACTGGTTCCGTCGCCGCTGTTCGTCGAGATCCGCCCGGGCGCGCTGGACGCGCTCGGCGGCATCCTCGCGGACCAGCGGCTGTCGGCCTCGGGCCGGATCGCGGTCGCGATCAGCAACGGCTCCGGCTCGGCCATGCGCCGTCGCCTGGAGCCGGCCCTGCCCGGAGCCGACTGGTACAACGTGGACGACGGCAGCCTGGACAGCGCGGTGCGGCTGGCCGAGGCGATGCGCGGCGGGCACTACGACGCGATCGTGGGCCTCGGCGGCGGCAAGATCATCGACGCCGCCAAGTACGCCGCGGCCCGGGTCGGCCTGCCGCTGGTCGCGGTCGCCACCAACCTGGCCCACGACGGCATCTGCTCGCCGGTCTCCACCCTGGACAACGACGCCGGGCGCGGCTCCTACGGGGTGCCCAGCCCGATCGGCATCGTGGTCGACCTGGACGTGATCCGGCAGGCCCCGCCGCGCTTCGTGGCGGCCGGCGTGGGCGACGTCGTCTCCAACATCTCCGCGTGCGCGGACTGGGAGCTGTCGCACGCGGTGACCGGTGAACCGGTGGACGGACTGGCCGTGGCGATGGCCCGCTCGGCGGGCGAGAACCTGCTGCGGCACCCGGGCGGCACCCAGGACCAGGACCTCCTGACGGCGCTCGCCGAGGCCCTGGTACTGTCCGGCATCGCGATGAACATCGCGGGCAGCACCCGGCCCTCGTCGGGTGCCTGCCACGAGATCTCGCATGCCCTGGACGTGCTGTATCCCAAGCGGTCCGCCCAGCACGGCGAGCAGGTCGGCCTCGGCGCCGCCTTCGCCAGCTTCCTGCGGGGCGAGCGCGAGCTGACCGGTCTGATCGTGGAGCGCCTGGCGAGCCACGGACTGCCGGTGACCGCCGCTCAGATCGGCTTCACCGAGGCGGAGTTCACCGAAGCGGTGCACTACGCTCCGAACACCCGACCGGGGCGCTTCACCATCCTCGAACACCTCGACCTCTCCCCTTCCGCAATCAGGGACGCGTACGCCGACTATGTCCAAGCCGTCAACAGCTGACCCCTCCACCGCGGGAGCCCAACGGCCCCCGGTGGACCTGAGCCGCAGGCCCTCGATCGAGGAACTGCGCGCGGTGATCCACCCGGAGGGCATGCTCCAGCGCCGCAGCGCCGAGCACTGGGCCGGCCGCCTGTACATGCGGAAGATCTCGCTGCGGATCACCCGCGTGCTCTCCACCATGACGGCGATCACGCCCAACGGCCTGACGTACCTGATGATGTTCACCGGCATCCTGGCCGGTGCCGCGCTGGTCGTGCCGGGCATCGCGGGCGCCGTCCTGGGCGCCCTGCTGATCCAGGTCTACCTGCTGCTGGACTGCGTGGACGGCGAGGTGGCCCGCTGGCGCCGGCAGACCTCGCTCACCGGGGTCTACCTGGACCGGGTCGGCCACTACATGTCCGAGGCGGCCCTGCTGACCGGCCTCGGCCTGCGTGCCACCGACCTGCTGCACCGCGAGGGCGCCGGGTCGCACTGGGAGTGGGCCTTCCTCGGCACCCTGGCCGCGCTCGGCGCGATCCTGATCAAGTCCGAGACCGACCTGGTGGACGTGGCCCGGGCGCGCAGCGGCATGACGGCCGTCGAGGACAGCGCCTCGGTGCCGCGGTCGTCCTCCGTCGCCAGGGCCCGCCGGGCGGCCTCCTTCCTGAAGTTCCACCGCCTGGTCGGCGCGGTCGAGGCCTCGCTGTTCGTCCTGGCCGCCGGCGTCGCGGATGCCGTGCACGGCGGACTCCTCTTCACCCGGCTCGCGGTGGTCGTCCTGGCGGCGATCGCGATGCTCCAGACCGTGCTGCACCTGCTGAGCATCGTCCTCTCCAGCAGGCTGCGATGAACGGGACCACCGCGGAGAACTTCCGCCTCGGCGCCGTGATCATCACCATGGGCAACCGGCCGGCCGAGCTCAACGCCCTGATCGAGGCCGTCCGCGCCCAGGAGGGCCCGGCGGTCGAACTGGCCGTGGTCGGCCAGGGCGTGAAGCTGCCCCCGCTGCCGGAGGACGTGCGCAGCGTCGAGCTGCCGGAGAACCTGGGCATCCCGGGCGGGCGCAACGTCGGCATCGAGCTGTTCGGCCGGGACGGGGCGGAGGTCGACGCGGTCCTCTTCCTGGACGACGACGGGAACCTGCCGCGCACCGACTCGGCCCGCCTGCTGCGCGAGGCCTTCACCGCCGACCCGGAGCTGGGCATCGTCGCCTTCCGGATCGCGGATCCGGACACCGGGGTCACCCAGCGCCGCCACGTCCCCCGCCTGCGCGCCAGCGACCCGCTGCGCTCGTCCCGGGTGACGACCTTCCTCGGCGGCGCGAGCGCGGTGCGCTGCAAGGTGTTCGAGCAGGCCGGGCAGCTGCCCGCCGAGTTCTTCTACGCCCATGAGGAGACCGACCTCGCGTGGCGCGCGCTGGACGCCGGCTGGGCCATCGACTACCGGGCGGACGTGGTGCTGCACCACCCCACGACCTCGCCGGCCCGCCACGCGACCTACTTCCACAACGTGGCCCGCAACCGGGTCTGGCTCGCGAGGCGGAACCTTCCGGCCCTGTTGGTGCCTCTCTATCCGGGAACCTGGTTCCTGCTGACCCTGGCCCGCCGCCCCTCCCCGGAGGCGCTGAAGGCCTGGTGGGGCGGGTTCCGGGCGGGCTGGCGCGAACCCTGCGGTCCGCGGCGGCCCATGCGGTGGCGTACCGTCTGGCGACTGACCAGGCTGGGCCGACCACCGATCATCTGATCGCATCCGATGGCACCCGCATCGAATGCCCGATCGCTGCGGCCGGTGCCCACACGCCGGCCGGCTCCCCCGAGATCCCAGTGGATCCCCATCGGTGCACCGGCGGACCTCGCCGACCGGCCGCCCCGACCGATCCCGCGTGAAGGACGAATGTGTCGACAGTGAGTGAACCCGTCAGCCTCTCGGCCCCCAGAGGGGTGGACGCGGGCCTGACCCCCAAGCAGCTTGCGGACAAGTACGGTCTGGCGGTCAGCGGTGCCCGTCCCGGCCTGTTCGCCTACTCCAAGCAGCTCTGGGCCCGGCGCCACTTCATCTGGGCCTTCGCCACCGCCCGCCTGGTGGCCCAGTACACCAACGCCAAGCTCGGCCAGCTGTGGCAGGTGGTGACCCCGCTGCTCAACTGCGCGGTGTTCTACCTGGTCTTCGGCGTGATCCTGGCGAGCAAGCAGGGCTTCCCGGACAACACCTACATCGCCTGGCTCTGCATCGGCGTCTTCGTCTTCCAGTTCACCCAGAACGCGGTGCAGGCCGGCACCCGGGCGATCTCCGACAACCTCGGGCTGATCCGGGCGCTGCACTTCCCCCGGGCCAGCCTCCCGATCGCCTTCACCGTGATCCAGCTCCAGCAGCTGCTGATCTCCATGGTCGTCCTGGTCGTCACCGTGCTCGCCGCCGGCATCACCCCGGGCCGGACCTGGCTGCTGATCATCCCGGCGCTGCTCCTGCAGACGCTCTTCAACACCGGCATCTCGCTGGTGATGGCCCGGATCGGCTCCCGGACCAGCGACATCTCCCAGCTGATCCCGTTCGTGATGCGCGCCTGGATGTTCCTGTCCGGTGTGATGTTCAGCATCCAGGACAAGATCACCCACTGGCCGCACTACATCCAGACGCTGATGTCGCTCAACCCGGCGTCGATCTACATGGACCTGCTGCGGCACGCCTTCGCGCCGGTCATCTACAACCCGCACCAGCCGGTGCACCAGGCCCTCCCGCCGCACCAGTGGGCGTACGGCCTCGCCTGGGGCGTGGGCATGTTCGTCGTCGGATACGTCTTCTTCTGGAAGGCCGAGGAGGAGTACGGCCGTGGCTGACATCGACCTGAGCAAGAGCGACACCGTCCTGGACACGGACGTGGCCCGCGAGCCCACCGTCGTCGTCGACGACGTGCACATCGTCTACAAGGTGCACGGCGCCGGCTCCGGCAAGGGCAGCGCCACCTCGGCGCTGAGCCGCATCATCAGCCGCAAGCGTGCCGCCGGCGTGCGCGAGGTGCACGCGGTCAAGGGCGTCAGCTTCACCGCGTACAAGGGTGAGGCGATCGGTCTGATCGGCTCCAACGGCTCCGGCAAGTCGACCATGCTGGCCGCCATCGCGGGCCTGCTGCCGACCGAGAAGGGCGGCATCTACACCAACGGCCAGCCCTCGCTGCTGGGCGTCAACGCCGCGCTGATGAACGAGCTCACCGGTGAGCGCAACGTCATCCTCGGCTGCCTGGCGATGGGCATGACCCCGGCCCAGGTGAAGGCGCGCTACCAGGACATCGTCGACTTCTCCGGCATCAACGACAAGGGCGACTTCATCTCCCTGCCGATGCGCACCTACTCCTCCGGCATGGGCGCCCGGCTGCGCTTCTCGATCGCGGCCGCGAAGACCCACGACGTGCTGCTGATCGACGAGGCCCTCGCCACCGGCGACCAGGCCTTCCAGCAGCGCAGCAAGCGCCGGATCGACGAGCTGCGCAAGTCCGCCGGTACGGTCTTCCTGGTCAGCCACGACAACAACTCGATCCGCGAGGTCTGCGAGCGGACCATATGGATCGAGGCCGGCGAGCTGGTCATGGACGGACCCACCGAGGAGGTCGTCAGCCGCTACGAGCGCGGCGACCGACCGTAGTCTCCGTCACACCCCAGGGGCCGGTTCCGGAACTTCCGGAGCCGGCCCTTCACCGTGCCCGCGGCCCGGTCCGTACGCCCCGCGGTCCCGGCCGGCCCGCCGCCGCGGGGGTGAGCGCGCGGTGCCCGGGGCGGGGCGCTCTTTTCCGCCGCGCCCCGGCGTGCCAGCCTGGTGGTCTCGGGGGCGGTGTGCCGTGCGTGGCCCCCGCGCTCGGACGCGTGTCCGAGTCGGGCCGGTCGTGCCACGCGGTGTAGAACGGGGGAGTGACAGCAGTGTCGGCTTCGGCCCAGCCCAGAGATACGCCGGTGAACGGTTCCGCAGGACAGACCCTGGACAAGGCGGGCGCGGAGAACTTCCCCGTCGCCCCCTTCTTCCTGCCCGCGGCCTGGCGCGACGACCTGATGGCGGTGTACGGCTTCGCCCGCCTGGTCGACGACGCCGGCGACGGCGACCTGGCCGACCCGGCCGCCACCGCCCGCCTGCTCGGGGTCGAGCGGACGCCCCCCGCCACCCCTTCGGCCCAGCCCGGCCCGCCGACCCCGCAGGAGACCGCCTTCCGGCTCGCCCTGCTCGACGGACTGGAGCAGGACCTCGACCGGGTCTTCGAGACCGCGCTGCGCACCGCCGGCGGCTCCGGGGCCGGCGCCGACCGGCCCCGCCACCCGCTGCTGGACGCGCTCGTCCCGCTGGTCGACCGGCACGGCCTGACCCCCGAGCCGTTCCGCCGTCTGATCGAGGCCAACCGGGTGGACCAGACCACCGCCCGCTACGCGACCTTCGACGACCTGCTCGGCTACTGCACCCTCTCCGCCGACCCGGTCGGCCGCCTCGTGCTGGCCATCGCCGGCGTCTCCACCCCCGAGCGGATCGAGCTCTCGGACGCCGTGTGCAGCGGCCTCCAGGTGGTCGAGCACATCCAGGACGTGGCCGAGGACCTCGCCCACGGCCGGATCTACCTGCCCGCCGAGGACCTGGCCCGCTTCGGTGTCACCGAGGCGGACCTGGCCGCCCCCTCCGCCGACGGCGCGGTGCGCGAGCTGATCGCCTTCGAGGTCGAGCGGGCCCGCACCCTGCTCGACCGCGGCGCACCATTGGTAGGTACGGTTCGGGGGAGGCTTCGACTGCTCCTGGCGGGATTCACCGCAGGCGGCTACGCGGCCCTGGCGGCCGTCGAGGACGCCGGGTACGACGTGCTCGCCCAGCAGGCGAAGCCTGACAAGCGCCGCCTCGCAGCGAAGGCGGCGGCCATCTTCGCGAAGGGAAGGTGAACGCCCGAGTGGCGGTATCACCACTGGCGTCGGCCCAGGTCATGGCGGCGTACCGGTACTGCGAGGCAGTCACCGGACTGCAGGCGCGCAACTTCAGCTACGGCATCCGGTTGCTGCCCGAACCCAAGCGGCTGGCCATGTCGGCCCTGTACGCCCTGGCCCGCCGGGTGGACGACATCGGGGACGGAGACCTCCCGGACGACCGCAAGGCCGAGGCACTGCTGCGCACCCGGGAACTGGTGGACGAGGTCCGCTCCGGGGTCGTCGCCGAGGACGACACCGACCCGATCAAGGTCGCCCTGGCCGACGCGGCCCGGCGCTTCCCGATCCCGCTCGGCGGCTTCGACGAGCTGATCGACGGCGTCGAGATGGACCTCAAGGGCGCCGAGTACCAGACCTACGAGGAGCTGAAGGTCTACTGCCGCTGCGTGGCGGGCGCGATCGGGCGGCTCTCGCTGGGCGTCTACGGCTGCGACGACCCGGAGCTCGGGGCGCGCTACGCGGACACCCTGGGCCTGGCGCTGCAGCTCACCAACATCCTGCGCGACCTGCGCGAGGACGCCCTGAACGGCCGCACCTACCTGCCCGCCGAGGACCTGGTCCGGTTCGGCTGCGAGCAGGGCTTCGCCCTGCCGGAGCCGCCGGTCGGCGCGGACTTCACCGGCCTGGTGGCCTTCGAGGCCGCCCGCGCCCAGGCGGCCTTCGAGGAGGGCCTGCGGCTGCTGCCGATGCTCGACCGCCGCAGCCGCGCCTGCACCGCCGCCATGGCCGGGATCTACCACCGACTGCTCGGCCGGATCGCCACCGACCCGGAGTCGGTGCTGCGCGGCCGGGTCTCCCTGCCGGGCTGGGAGAAGGCGTATGTGGCGCTTTCCGGGCTCGCCGGGGGGCGTTCTTGATTCTCACACCAGTTCTGTCACGCTGTGTCAGCGTGGAATCACGTGCGGGTAGTTCCGTGCCGACCGGACGAGTACCGGCTTCAGCGACCGCCTGCGGGCGGTCCACCGACTGCGAGGGGGAGGGCCGATGACCGGGCGAGCCGATGCCGCGCGCCCGGCCGCCGTCGTGGTCGGCGGCGGTCTGGCCGGGATCACCACCGCACTGCGCCTCGCCGAGGCCGGCCACCGGGTCACCGTCGCCGAGGGGCGGCCGCGGCTCGGCGGCCTGGCCTTCTCGTTCCAGCGCGGTGAGCTGACCGTCGACAACGGCCAGCACGTCTACCTGCGCTGCTGCACCGCCTACCGCGGCCTGCTGGAGCGGCTCGGCGCCACCCGGCTGGTCCACCTCCAGGAGCGCCTCGACATCCCGGTGCTCTCCGTCACCGGGCCGCAGGCCGCCCCGGTGCGCACCCTCGGGCGGCTGCGCCGGGCCGGCCTGCCCGTCCCGCTGCACCTGGCCGCCAGCCTGGCCCGCTACCCGCACCTGTCCCCGGCCGACCGCGCCCGGGTGGTCCGCGGCGCGCTCGCCCTGCGGCGGCTGGACCTCGCCGACCCGGAGCTGGACGCGATCTCCTTCGGCGAGTGGCTGCGCCGCAACGGGCAGAACGCCGCCACCCAGGCCGCCCTGTGGGACCTGGTCGGCGTCGCCACCCTGAACGGCCGGGCCGACCAGGTGTCGATGGCGCTCGCCGGGATGGTGTTCAAGACCGGTCTGCTCTCCGACCCGGGCGCCTCGGACATCGGCGTCTCCGCCGTCCCGCTCGGCACGATCCACCACGACCGGGCGCTCGCCGAGCTGGAGCGGGCCGGCGTCCGGGTGCTGCTGCGGTCGCGGGTGGCCGAACTGAAGCCGGCCGCGCCGCAGCACGACGTCCGGCTGGAGAGCGGGGAACTGCTCACCGCCGACACCGTCGTGCTGGCCGGCGCCCAGGACAGCACGGCCGCGCTGCTGCCGCCGAACGCGATCCCCGGGCAGGACCGGCTGGCCGGCTTCGGCACCGCGCCGATCCTCAACGTGCACGTGATCTACGACCGCAAGGTGCTGCGCCGGCCGTTCTTCGCCGCGCTCGGCTCCCCGGTCCAGTGGGTCTTCGACCGCACGGCGCACTCCGGCCTGGCCGCCGCCCCGCTGGGCCGGGCCCACCCGGGCGCCCAGTACCTGGCGCTGTCGCAGTCCGCCGCGCAGGACGAGATCGACCTCCCGGTCGCCGAGTTGCGCCGCCGCTACCTGCCGGAGCTGGGCCGGCTGCTGCCGGCCGCGGCCCAGGCGGAGGTGCTGGACTTCTTCGTCACCCGGGAGCGCACCGCCACCTTCGACCCGGCCCCGGGCAACGGGGCGCTGCGCCCGTCGGCCCGTACCGACGTCGCCGGCCTGCTGCTGGCCGGATCGTGGACGGCCACCGGCTGGCCCGCGACCATGGAAGGGGCCGTGCGCAGCGGCCACGCCGCGGCGGACGCCGCGCTCGCCGCGGCCGGCACCCGGGTGCCGGTGGACCGCGGCGACGGGAGGTGGCCCAGGTGACGGCGGGCCCCGCCGCCGGAGAGCCCGCCAGAGCCGACGGGCGTACCGTCGAGCGCATCGGCGCAACCACCGGCCGCGGCCCGTCCGGCCGCACCGGCACCACCGACACCGGCACCACTGATATCGGCACCACCGACACCGGCACCATCGGCACCGGCACTCGATTCGACACCTGCCGCACTGCCGGCACCCGGCCGCCCCGTGCGGTCCGGCACCACGAGGGAGAGGGAACGCACGTGGAGTCACGCACCGGCTTCGCCGTCGGAGGCACGGCGCACGCCGAACCGGTCTCGGTGCCGGAGCTGCTCGCCCGCAGCCGTACGCTCTGCACCCCGCCGCTACGGGCCGCCGTCGCCCGTTTGGCCGCACCCATGGACACCGTCGCCGCCTACCACTTCGGCTGGATCGACCGGGACGGCACGCCGGTGACGGGGGACGGCGGCAAGGCCGTGCGCCCGGCGCTGGCGCTGCTGTCCGCCCGGGCCACCGGCGCGGCGGCCGAGGTGGGGGTGCCCGGCGGGGTCGCGGTTGAACTGGTGCACAACTTCTCCCTCCTCCATGATGATCTGATGGACGGTGACGAGACCCGACGGCACCGGGCCACCGCCTGGACGGTCTTCGGGCCGGCCCAGGCGATCCTGGTCGGCGACGCCCTGGCGACGCTCGGCACCGAGGTGCTGCTCGACGCCGCGGTGACCGGCGGCGCCAGCGCCACCGACGCCGCGCGTGCCGTCCGACTGCTCACCACGGCGACCCGCCGGCTGATCGACGGCCAGGCCATGGACGTCGCCTTCGAACAGCGCGACAGCGTCACGGTCGCGGAGTGCCTGGAGATGGAGGGCGGCAAGACGGCGGCCCTGCTGGCCGCCGCCTCGGCGATCGGCGCCGTCCTGGCCGGCGCCGACGACAAGGTCTCCGGCGCGCTCCAGCGCTACGGCCACCACCTCGGCCTGGCCTTCCAGGCGGTCGACGACCTGCTCGGCATCTGGGGTGCCACCGAGGTCACCGGCAAGCCGCACTGGGGAGACCTGCGCCAGCGCAAGAAGTCCCTGCCGGTGGCCGCCGCACTGGCCGAGGGCGGAGCGGCCTCGCGCCGGCTCGCCGAGCAACTGGCCGACCCGAAGGGACGCGGGGAGGAGAGCGAGCCCGAGCTCGCCGACCGGGCCGCGCTGATCGAGGAGGCCGGCGGCCGCGCCTGGACCCAGGAGGAAGCCCGCCGCCAGCACACGACTGCCCTCGCCGCCCTGGACGAGGTGCCCATGACCGACGAGGTGCGCGAGCACTTCGTCGCACTCGCCGAATTCGTGGTGGTACGAGAGAGGTGACGTTACGTTGACAGCAACCGCGGACGGCCGGCTCGACCCTGAGTACGATCCCGAGCCGGTCGCGGTGGGCGACCGCCCCCCGGCCCTGCTGGGCACGGGGCGGTGGCAGCCCGAGGACACCGACCAGCTCCGGCCGGCCGGTGGGGCGGACCTGCGGCCGGCCGACGCGCGGGAGGCCCTGACCCGCGCCACCACCCACCTGCTCTCCCTGCAGTCGTCCGAGGGCTGGTGGAAGGGCGACCTGGAGACCAACGTCACCATGGATGCCGAGGACTTACTGCTCCGCCAGTTCCTCGGAATCCGCACCGAGGAGCTGACCCACGCCACCGCCGAGTGGATCCGCTCCCAGCAGCGCGAGGACGGCACCTGGTCCACCTTCCACGGCGGACCGCCCGAGCTGTCCACCACCGTCGAGGCGTACGTCGCGCTCAAGCTGGCCGGCGACGACCCGGACGCCCCGCACATGCTGGCCGCCGCGCGCTACGTCCGCTCCGCCGGGGGCATCGCGGCCGCCCGGGTGTTCACCCGGATCTGGCTCGCCCTGTTCGGCTGGTGGCCCTGGGACCGGCTGCCCGAGATGCCGCCCGAGATCATCTTCCTGCCCAAGTGGCTGCCGCTGAACATCTACGCCTTCGGTTGCTGGGCCCGCCAGACCATCGTCCCGCTGACCGTCGTCTCGTCCCACCGCCCGGTCCGTCCCGCCCCCTTCGCGCTCACCGAGCTGCACACCGACCCGAACGACCCGTACCCCCACCGGCCGCTCGCCCCCGCCACCACCTGGGACGGCCTCTTCGAACGCCTCGACAAGGCGCTGCACGCCTACCACCGCCGGGCCTTCCGCCCGCTGCGCCGACTGGCCGTCTCGCAGGCCTGCCGCTGGATCGTCGAACGGCAGGAGGCCGACGGCTGCTGGGGCGGCATCCAGCCCCCCGCCGTCTACTCGCTGATCGCCCTGCACCTGGAGGGCTACGAGCTGGAGCACCCGGTGGTGAAGGCCGGGCTCTCCTCCTTCGACCGCTTCACCGTGCACACCGAGGACGGCAAGCGCTGGCTGGAGGCCTGCCAGTCCCCGGTCTGGGACACCTGCCTGGCCACCATCGCCCTGGTCGACGCCGGGGTGCCGGCCGACCACCCGGCGCTGGTCTCCGCCGTCGACTGGATGCTCGGCGAGGAGATCCGCAAGCCCGGCGACTGGGCCGTGAAGCGGCCCGGGCTCGCCCCCGGCGGCTGGGCCTTCGAGTTCGAGAACGACACCTACCCCGACATCGACGACACCGCCGAGGTGGTGCTCGCGCTGCGCCGGGTCGCCCACCCCGATCCGGGCAAGGTCGACGCGGCGGTGGACCGGGGCGTGCTGTGGAACCTCGGCATGCAGTCCAAGAACGGCGCCTGGGGCGCCTTCGACGTGGACAACACCGGCACGCTGCCCAACAAGCTGCCGTTCTGCGACTTCGGCGAGGTGGTCGACCCGCCGTCCGCCGACGTCACCGCGCACGTGGTGGAGATGCTCGCCGAGACCGGCCGCTCCCGCGACCCCCGGACCAGGCGCGGCGTCGAATGGCTGCTGCGCAACCAGGAGGCGGACGGCTCCTGGTTCGGCCGCTGGGGCACCAACTACATCTACGGCACGGGCTCGGTGCTGCCCGCCCTGGTGGCGGCCGGCGTCCCGGACGAGCACCCGGCGATCCGCCGGGCGGTGCGGTGGCTGGAGGACCGGCAGAACGCCGACGGCGGCTGGGGCGAGGACATGCGCTCCTACGACGACCCGGCGCGCTGGGCCGGGCGCGGCGACTCCACCGCCTCGCAGACCGCGTGGGCGCTGATGGCGCTGCTCTCGGCCGGCGAGGGGCCGCAGGGCCGGGCCAACCCGGCGGTGGAGCGCGGCGTGGACTGGCTGGTGCGCACCCAGCTGCCCGAGGGCACCTGGGACGAGCCGCAGTTCACCGGCACCGGCTTCCCGTGGGACTTCTCCATCAACTACCACCTGTACCGGCTGGTCTTCCCGGTCACCGCGCTCGGCCGCTACCTCAACGGCGCCCCGGGCACGGGCCGGCCCGACGGCGCCCCGGCGATCGGGGCGGCCCGGTGACCACCGCGCCCCTGCTGGTGCTCTGCGCCCTGGGCCCCGAGGTCTGGGCCCTGCGCGGCGGTGACTGGCGCGGCGCGGTCGGCGGCTCCCCGGTACTGGTGCGCACCGGGGTCGGCCGGCGGCGCGCCGGGACGGCCGTCCGACGGCTGCTCGGCTCCGCCCCCACCGGCTACGGCGCCGTGGTGGTGGCCGGCTTCGGGGCCGCGGTCGGCCCCGGCGTCCTGCCCGGCGACGTGGTGGCCGCCGACGGCGTGCGCGACGCCGAGGGCCACCTGTACCCGGTCGACTCCGGCCCGGGGCTCACCCGGGCGCTGAAGGAGCGCGGCCTGACCGTGCACACCGGCGTCCACCACACCGCCGACCACGTGGTGCGCGGCATCGAACGGCGCGCCCTGCACCTCCAGGGCGCGCTCGCCGTCGACATGGAGGCCGCCGCCGTCCTGGCCGCGCTGTGCGAGGTGCGGCCCGCGCTGCCGGCGGCCGTCCTGCGGGTGGTGGTGGACACACCCGAGCACGAGCTGCTGCGGTTCGGCACCCTCCCGGCCGGGGTGCGTGCCTGGCGGACCCTGCGGGCGACGGTCCCCGCCCTGGTCGACTGGTACCGGCAGGAGCGCGCGCCCGGCTCCGCAGACCTGAACCACCCCACATCCTCGACGCTCCCCCAGGAGGCGAGCTAGCCATGGCCATGCCGTTGCGCCAGACCGTGCGGGTCGGCACCTACCTCATGCAGCAGAAGCTGTTCAAGCGCCGGGACAAGTTCCCGCTGATCGTGGAGCTGGAGCCGCTCTTCGCCTGCAACCTCGCCTGCGAGGGCTGCGGCAAGATCCAGCACCCGGCGGGCGTCCTGAAGCAGCGGATGCCCGTGGCCCAGGCGGTCGGCGCGGTCCTGGAGTCGGGTGCCCCGATGGTCTCGATCGCCGGCGGCGAGCCGCTGATGCACCCGCAGATCGACGAGATCGTCCGGCAGCTGGTCGAGCGCCGCAAGTACGTCTTCCTCTGCACCAACGCGCTGCTGATGCGCAAGAAGATGGACAAGTTCACGCCCTCGCCGTACTTCACCTTCGCGGTGCACATCGACGGCATGCGCGAGCGGCACGACGAGTCCGTGGCCAAGGAGGGCACCTTCGACGAGGCGGTGGCCGCGATCAAGGAGGCCAAGCGCCGCGGCTTCCGGGTCACCACCAACAGCACCTTCTTCAACACCGACACCCCGCAGACCGTCATCGAGGTGCTGGACTACCTCAACGACGAGCTCAAGGTGGACGAGATGATGATCTCGCCCGCCTACGCCTACGAGAAGGCCCCCGACCAGGAGCACTTCCTCGGCGTCGAGCAGACCAGGGAGCTCTTCCGCAAGGCCTTCGCCGACGGCAACCGCAAGCGCTGGCGCCTCAACCACAGCCCGCTCTTCCTGGACTTCCTGGAGGGCAAGGCCGACTTCGAGTGCACCCCCTGGGGCATCCCCAACTACTCGCTGTTCGGCTGGCAGCGGCCCTGCTACCTGATGGCCGACGGCTACGTGCCGACCTACCGCGAACTGGTCGAGAAGACCGACTGGAGCAAGTACGGCCGCGGCAAGGACCCGCGCTGCGAGAACTGCATGGCCCACTGCGGCTACGAGCCGACCGCCGTCCTCGCGACGATGGGCTCGCTCCAGCAGTCGCTGCGCGCCATCACCGAGACCGTCAGCGGCAACAAGGGCCGCTGAGACGGGAGCCGGCCCCCGGGTCGGCACCCCGGCCCGGGCACGCGCCCGGGCCGGCTCCGCCCAACCGGGCCGGGCCCGTTCCCGAACCGGGCCGGGCCCCGCGCCGCCCGGGCCGGCCGGAGGCGCCACCGCACCGCTCCGAGTCGTGAGGTGTACCCATGTCACTGCTCTCCCGCGTCACGTCGCCGGCCGAGCTGCGCAAGCTCCCGGCGGCCGAACTCCCGCTGCTCGCCGACGAGATCCGCGACTTCCTGATCGACGCCGTCACCCGCACCGGCGGCCACCTGGGGCCCAACCTCGGCGTGGTGGAGCTGACCATCGCGCTGCACCGGGTCTTCGACTCGCCGTACGACCGGATCGTCTTCGACACCGGCCACCAGAGCTACGTCCACAAGCTGCTCACCGGCCGCCAGGACTTCAGCCGGCTGCGGATGCGCGGCGGACTCTCCGGATACCCCTCGCGCGGCGAGTCCGAGCACGACCTGGTCGAGAACTCGCACGCCTCCACCGCGCTCTCCTACGCCGACGGCCTGGCCAAGGCCGCCCGACTGCTCGGCCAGCACGACCGGCACACCGTCGCGGTGATCGGCGACGGCGCGCTCACCGGCGGGCTCGCCTGGGAGGCGCTCAACAACATCGCCGAGGCGCGCGACCGGCCGCTGGTCATCGTCGTCAACGACAACGAGCGCTCCTACGCCAGGACCATCGGCGGCCTCGCCAACCACCTGGCCACCCTGCGCACCACCCAGGGCTACGAGCGCTTCCTCGCCCTCGGCAAGGAGGCCCTGCAGCGCACCCCGCTGGTCGGCCAGCCGATCTTCGACGCGCTGCACGGCGCCAAGAAGGGGTTCAAGGACGCCTTCGCCCCGCAGGGCATGTTCGAGGACCTCGGCCTCAAGTACCTCGGACCGATCGATGGCCACGACCTGGGCGCGGTCGAACAGGCGCTGCGCCAGGCCCGCAACTTCGGCGGGCCGGTCATCGTGCACTGCCTGACCGTCAAGGGGCGCGGCTACCGGCCGGCCGAGCAGGACGAGGCCGACCGCTTCCACGCCGTCAACCCGATCGACCCCTATACCTGCCTGCCGATCTCGCCCAGCGGCGGCGTCTCCTGGACCTCGGTGTTCGGGGACGAGCTGGTCACCCTCGGCGCCGAGCGGCCGGACCTGGTGGCGATCACCGCGGCCATGCTCCAGCCGGTGGGCCTGGCCCCGTTCGCCAAGGCCTACCCGGAGCGGACCTTCGACGTCGGGATCGCCGAGCAGCACGCCGTCACCAGTGCGGCGGGGCTGGCCACCGGCGGGCTGCACCCGGTGGTCGCGGTCTACGCGACCTTCCTCAACCGGGCCTTCGACCAGGTCCTGATGGACGTCGCCCTGCACCGGCTGGGCGTCACCTTCGTGCTCGACCGCTCCGGGGTGACCGGGCCGGACGGCGCCTCGCACAACGGCATGTGGGACATGTCGATCCTCCAGGTGGTCCCCGGCCTGCGGCTCGCCGCACCCCGCGACGCCGAACAGCTGCGCGCCCAGCTGCGCGAGGCCGTCGAGGTCAAGGACGCCCCGACCGTCGTGCGCTTCCCGAAGGGGAACGTCGGACCCGCGGTGCCGGCCGTGGAGCGGATCGGCGGGGTGGACGTGCTGCTGCGCACCGGGCGGGTGCCGGAGATCCTGCTGGTCGCGGTCGGCACCACCGCCTCCGCCTGCCTGGACGCGGCCCGGCTGCTGCTCGCCGAGGGCTTCACCGCGACCGTGGTCGACCCGCGCTGGGTCAAGCCCGTCGACCCGGCGCTGCCCGAACTGGCCGCCGCCCACCGGCTGGTGGTCACCGTCGAGGACAACGGCCGTACCGGCGGCGTCGGTTCGGTCCTCGCCCAGGCGCTGCGCGACGCCGACGTGGACGTGCCGGTGCGGGTGCTCGGCCTGCCCCAGGAGTTCCTCGGCCACGCCTCGCGCGGGGAGATCCTGGAGGAGGCCGGACTGACCGGCACCGGGGTCGCCGCCCAGACCGCCGTCTTCGCCAAGAACCTGCTACCGACCCGAGGAGCGAACCCGCGCCATGCCGGCTGACCCAGACCGCCCCTTCGACCTCGCCGCCCTGATCGCCGAACGCGGCGGCGAGCGCTACGAGTTGCAGAGCCGATACCTCAATCCGCAGCTGCCGCGCATGCTGCACACCATCGGCTTCGACAAGTACTACGAGCGAGCCGAGGGCCAGTACTTCTACGACGCCGAGGGCAACGAGTACCTCGACATGCTGGCCGGCTTCGGGATCTTCGCGCTCGGCCGCCACCACCCGGTGGTGCGCTCGGCGGTCCAGCAGGTGATGGACCTCGACCTGCCGGACCTGGTCCGCTTCGACTGCCCGCCGCTGCCCGGACTGCTGGCCGAGCGGCTGCTGTCGTACGCGCCCGGACTGGACCGGGTGTTCTTCGGCAACAGCGGCACCGAGGCGGTGGAGACCGCGCTCAAGTTCGCCCGGTACGTCACCGGACGCCGGCGGATCCTCTACGCCGACCACGCCTTCCACGGGCTGACCACCGGCTCGCTCTCGGTCAACGGGGAGAACGGATTCCGCAAGGGCTTCGACCCGCTGCTGCCGGACACCGCCATCCCGCTCGGCGATCTCGGCGCGCTGGCCAAGGAGTTGAAGCGCGGCGACGTCGCGGGGCTGATCGTCGAGCCGATCCAGGGCAAGGGCGTCCAGGCTCCGCCGCCCGGCTGGCTGCGGGCCGCCCAGGCCCTGCTGCACGAGCACAAGGCGCTGCTGATCTGCGACGAGGTGCAGACCGGCATCGGCCGCACCGGCGAGTTCTTCGCCTACCAGCACGAGGACGGGGTCCTGCCCGACCTCGTCTGCGCGGCCAAGGCCCTGTCCGGCGGGTACGTGCCCATCGGGGCGACGCTCGGCAAGAGCTGGATCTTCGAGAAGGTGTACTCCTCGATGGACCGGGTGCTGGTGCACTCGGCCAGCTTCGGGTCCAACGCCCAGGCCATGGCGGCCGGGCTGGCGACCCTGGAGGTGATGCGCGACGAGCAGGTGGTGGAGAACACCCGCAAGGTGGGCGACCACTTCCGTGAACGGCTGGCCGCACTGGTCGACACCTACGAGCTGCTCGCCGAGGTGCGCGGGCGCGGGCTGATGATCGGGATCGAGTTCGGCCGGCCCAAGTCGCTCAAGCTGCGCACCGGTTGGACCGCGCTCCAGGCGGCGCGCAAGGGGCTGTTCGCACAGATGGTGGTGGTGCCGCTGCTGCAGCGGCACCGCATCCTGACCCAGGTGTCCGGCGACCACCTGGAAGTGATCAAGCTGATCCCGCCGCTGATCATCACCGAGCGCGATGTGGACCGGTTCATGGAAGCCTTCACCGACATCATGGACGAGGCCCACCGGGGGAGCGGACTGATGTGGGACTTCGGGCGGACGCTGGTCAAGCAGGCGGTCGGCGGCCGCTGAGCCCGGGGCCGCGCGTGGCACGGAGTGGGAAGCCGGGGGCGTGGAGTGGGAGCCGGGGGCGTGGGAAGTCGGTGGCGCGGTGTTGGGGGAGGGGGCGGGCGCCCAAACCCCACCACCCGGTAGCCACACCACGACAGCCGGCGGGCGAGC